>CAXNGM010000040.1:0-10814 GCA_964201695.1 Bacteroidia bacterium
GCAGTTGGAGATAGCATTCAGTGGTATGATGCACCAGGTGGAAATCTACTTGGCACAGGAAATACTTTCTCAACTCCAGTATTATCCTCAAACACTACGTATTACGCAGTAAATGTTAATGCTTATGGTGGAGGACTTGTAAATGGAGGTTTGTCTACTCCATTATCTAACAATCAATTTGGAGCAACTACAACCAATGCAAAAGTTTATTTCAATGTTAATGCGCCTTGTACTTTACGTTCATTCACTGTCTTTACAGATACTCCGGGTGCTCGTAAGTTTGATATGTATGCTGCAGATGGAACGCTATTAAATTCTGCTACTGCAACGTTAGTTAGTGGATCAAATAACATAACACTCAATTTCAACCTCGCTGTTGGAACCGGTTATTACTTAATGACAGATGCTGCATTTAATCAAACATTACTTGGACAAAACAGCCCTCGTTTACAGCGTGAAAATAGTGGATCGCTTGTCGTTTACCCTTATTTAATTGGTGATTTGGTTTCCATTACAAGCAATCAATTCGGAAATCAGTATTATTTCTATTACTACAATATTCAAGTGGAAGAAGCTCCTATTTATTGCTCTAGCGAAGTACGTGCGGTGAATGTTGTTGTAGATAACTCAACATCTATATCTGATAACATGAGTGCGTTCGTTGGTATTTATCCAAATCCAGCCGATAAATTTATCAGTGTTACTACCGAGAATTCCAATAACAACTTAACATTGATGGATGCTGCAGGTCGTATTATTAAGAATCAAACCATTTCACAATCTGGAACTTTCGGAATTGAAGAAATTCCTGCTGGTATTTATTTGCTTCGCGTTTCCAATGAGAAATCAAACTCAGTGCATCGCCTTGTTATTCAATAAAATTTAACATGTATTAAAAAAGCCGCCTTGGATTTATAAATCTGGGGCGGCTTTTTTAATGATAAATATCATGTGAAAGGCTAAGCCACATCATATTTTACTCTTCGAAATAGAGAAACCTTTGTAAGCTAGAGGTTTTATCTATGGATCATTTTGAACATATTAATTTTAATGCAATTCGTGAAGCCGATTTACTCGATTTCATTGAGGGGCGACATCATGCTTTTTCAAAAGCGATGCTCAATTTCATGATACGGAATTTCAAATCAGCATACGTTAGCAATCCAGATATTGCTTCTGAAATCCGAGATTTAATTTCATTGCTAGAACAAATAGATCTCAAAATAAGTCGCATAATTTCTCAAGAAGCAGAAAGCCTGTTTCCATTTATAAGAAAACTCCTAGACGTTAAAGTTCAACCTAACCCGATACGATTTCTGAATGTGAAATTATTAGAAAGTAGTATTCGGAGTATCAAAGAAGAACATTCACATGTTGAGGCTCTTATGCATTCATTGAAAGGTCTTACCAAAAATTTCAAAGCGCCTTCCATCTCTGACGAACTACTCAAGTTATGTTTTGTTGAATTAAAAGAATTTATTGAAGAATGCACCAATAATCTAAACAGGGAAAAAGACTCATTATTCCCAAAACTTTTGGAGCTTGAGTTAGAAGTTTTGGAGCTAAGCAGCATGGCAATGATTGGCAATGTGAATAAAAACAACGACGATTAATGCCCTCTGAAACATGTTCGTTAACACCCCAAATATTAAACTGAGTTCTGATTTACATTGTTATCATTGTGGCGAGAAATGCACAGACAACAAAGAAAAGATTGGCGATAAAATTTTTTGTTGTGATGGGTGTCGCCTAGTTTTTGAAATATTAAATGAAAACAATCTGTGTAGTTATTATTCCTTTAACCAGTCGGCAGGCATTTCCCCCGAACAAATTCAGTTTCAAGGAACATTCGATTTTTTAAACCAAAATGAACTACGTAGTCAACTGATTCATTTTTCGGATGGAGACCAAGCGCATGTTACCTTCTTTGTTCCAAGTATTCATTGTACTTCCTGTATCTGGCTTCTTGAAAATCTTCAAAAAATTGAATCCGGAATTTTAAGCTCATCGGTAAATTTCACCAAACGTGAAGTTACCGTGATTTTTAAAGAGAAAGAGATTCAGTTAAGTAAGATTGCCGAAAGATTGGCTATGATTGGTTATAAACCCCAGTTTAATCTGAGCGATATTGATGAAAATAAAAAAACCAAAAGCGATAAGTCGGCTTGGTATAAAATAGGGGTAGCAGGTTTTTGTTTTGGAAACATCATGATGTTGAGCTTCCCCGAATATTTCTCTATCGGAGAATTGGCGGGACAAGAAGAATTGCAAAGAACATTCAGTTGGATGAATCTTGGACTTGCTCTTCCTGTTTTACTATTTGCGAGTCGCGACTTTTTCATCTCTGCACTTGGAGCATTACGCGCAAAGCATCTGAATATCGATTTACCAATTGCAGCAGCCATTTTAATGACATTTCTTAGAAGTGTTTATGAGATTGTTAGCGGAACAGGTCCGGGCTATCTCGATTCCATGTCGGGCATTGTGTTTTTTATGCTGATTGGTAGAGCATTTCAAAACAGGACCTTTGAAACACTTGCATTCGATCGTGATTATAAATCCTATTTCCCCATTGCAATTAAAGTATTTACTCACAAGGGCGAAGAACAGGTTTTATCCAGCAAGCTGCAAAAAGGAATGCGGATAGAAATTCGCAATCAGGAAATTATTCCTGCCGATTCCAAAATTATTGAGGGAGAAGCAAACATCGATTATAGTTTTGTTACGGGTGAAGCTAATCCAATTGCTCAAAAAATAGGAGACCTTGTTTATGCTGGTGGTCGGCAGTCGGGTTCAAGCATTCAGTTGGAAGTAGTCAAAAACGTCAATCAAAGTTATCTTACGCAACTATGGAATAATCCGGCATTTCGAAAAGATGATGCTGAAAAACAAAAGGCTTCATTAGAAAATACAATAAATCAATATTTCACTTTAAGTATTTTCTTCATTGCACTTGCCAGCGCTTCATACTGGATTTACATGGGTGAAATGAACCGCATGATGAATGCTGTTACAACCATTCTCATTGTTGCTTGTCCTTGTATTTTACTCTTAGCCTCAACGTTTACTAATGGCAATGTTTTGCGAATACTTGGAGCAAATGGGTTTTTCCTTAAAAATGCATTCGTTATTGATAAATTGATTCGAGCAGATGTTTTAGTTTTTGATAAAACAGGGACAATTACATACAGCCGAAATGCTGAACTTGTATATAAAGGAAGGCATCTTTCCAAAACTGAAATTGAAGCCATTTATTCGCTAAGTCTTCAATCAACGCATCCACTAAGTCGAAATCTATCTGAAATTTACAAAGGCAATTTCAAACGAAAGGTTGACGATTTTAAAGAGTTTCCCGGAAAGGGAATCCAAGGTGTTGTGGATGGAATGTCAATTCAATTGGGTTCATCCGATTTTACATCGCAAATGAAGTATAAAGATGCTTCAAATACTACGCGAATTTATTTAACTATTGATGGAGAGAACATCGGATTCTACTCGCTCAAACATCAATATCGAGAAGATCTCTCCACATTATTTTTGAATCTTAAAAAGAAATACAAACTCTATCTTCTAAGTGGAGACCATGATGCCGACCGATTTCAGTTAAGCGCCTGGTTCGATCAGGACACCCTATTTTTTAAACAAAGTCCCAACGACAAACTTGATTTTATACAAAACCTCCAAGCGCAAGGATTAAATGTTTTAATGGTGGGCGATGGTTTAAACGATGCGGGAGCGCTTCAACAAAGCAATGTGGGAATTGCCGTTTCCGATAACTTGAATAATTTTTCACCTGCTTGCGATGCGATCATTGATGGATCAATTTTTCAAAAACTTAATACCCTTTTGGATTTTTGTCGCACAGGAAAACGCGTTATCGCCTTTAGTTTTGGAATTTCCATTTTATATAATATCGTTGGTTTGTGGTTTGCTGTTCGGGGTGAATTAGAACCAATCATTGCGGCTATATTAATGCCGATTACTTCTATTAGTATTGTTTCTATTGCCATGTTGACCTCAACATTGATTGCTCGTAAGAGAAATCTATGAGCATTAAAAAATGATGAAAATCATGTTTCGAATTGATGTACATCATTTAACCTAAAATTTCTCGAATATACTTTTGGCTTTACTCTTTTCCATCCAATTGAACTGAGCATGAGCGCACTATTTCTTCTTCTTTTTTTCAGTATCAGCATCGCTTTGTTTTTTCTACTTGCCTTTTTATGGTCAGTGAAGAGAGGTCAATTCGATGACGATTACACGCCTTCAGTGCGCATGCTTTTCGAGGACTCAATTGTAAATCCGGATCCCCCAACCCAACCAGAATTAAAATCTTGAATCTCACATGGAATTAGAACAATTTCAATACGACAACAAAACACCTCGAAATTTCGCTATTGCGTCCATTGTATTTGGATTAATTGGAATGCTAGTTGGCTTATATATAGCACTAGAACTCGTTTTCCCAAGTTTAAATTTGGGCCTGCCATATACAAGTTTTGGTCGAATCCGTCCTCTTCATACCAATGCAGTAATTTTTGCTTTTGTTGGGAATGGAATTTTCGCTGGAGTTTACTACTCGTTGCAGCGACTTTTAAAAGCAAGAATGTTCAATGATACACTGAGCAACATTCACTTTTGGGGTTGGCAACTAATCATCTTGGCGGCAGCAATTACGCTTCCATTAGGCTTGACATCTGGGAAAGAATATGCTGAGTTGGAATGGCCAATCGACATTGCAATTACCTTGATTTGGGTGGTTTTTGGAATCAATATGTTCGGCACAATTGTGAAACGACGCGTGCAGCATTTGTATGTCGCTATTTGGTTTTACATCGCCACATTTGTTACCGTTGCGGTGTTGCATATTGTTAACTCCATTGAATTTCCAGTTAGTCTTTTTAAAAGTTATAGCGCTTACGCGGGCGTTCAAGATGCACTCGTTCAATGGTGGTACGGTCACAATGCGGTTGCTTTTTTCCTCACCACCCCCTATTTAGGTTTGATGTATTACTTTGTTCCGAAAGCGGCTGGTCGTCCGGTGTATTCGTATCGACTTTCCATCATTCACTTTTGGGCGCTCATCTTCTTATACATCTGGGCTGGTCCGCATCACCTATTGTACACAGCACTTCCCGATTGGGCACAGTCGCTTGGCGTTGTATTTTCTTTTATGCTCATTGCTCCAAGTTGGGGCGGAATGATTAATGGTTTGCTTACACTTCGCGGGGCTTGGGATAAAGTTCGCGAAGACATTGTGCTCAAATTCATGGTTGTGGCTATCACGGCTTATGGGATGTCGACGTTCGAGGGACCCATGTTATCTCTTAAAAATGTAAATGCAATTGCCCACTTCACAGATTGGATTATTGCCCATGTGCACATTGGAGCACTTGGTTGGAATGGGATGTTGACTTTTGGAATGCTCTATTGGTTGTTTCCGCGCTTTTATGGGAAAGAACTCTATTCGAAGAAACTTGCCAATTTCCACTTTTGGATTTCCACATTGGGCATTATGTTTTATGCAATCCCGCTGTATTTTGCTGGATTAACACAGTTCGAGATGTGGCGCGAGTTTACTGTAGATGGATATCTTCTCTATCCAAATTTCTTGGAAACGGTAACGCAAATTATTCCGATGTATGCTCTTCGATCCATTGGAGGTACTATGTATTTGATTGGCTTCTGCGTGATGATTTACAATTTATGGAAGACAGCACTTGCCGGAAAATTCATTCCCAATGAGCAGGTTGAAGCGGCCGCGTTGCCATCTGGAAAAACTCCAACTCATCAAACTGGCGAACATTGGCACCGAGTTATTGAGAGACGTCCATTTCAAATGTTATTGTTGAGTTTGGTTGTGATTCTTATTGGAGGTATGGTTGAAATGATTCCAACCTTTCTCATTAAAAGTAATATTCCAACAATCGCTTCAGTTCAGCCATATACTCCGCTCGAACTTCAAGGCCGCGACATTTATATTCGAGAAGGCTGTTACACGTGTCACAGTCAGATGATTCGACCTTTTCGTTTCGAAACAGAACGTTACGGCGAATATTCAAAAGCAGGCGAATTCGTATATGACCATCCATTTCAATGGGGCTCTCGCAGAACGGGGCCAGACTTGATGCGCCAAGGCGGAAAATATCCCGATAGTTGGCATTACAATCACATGGACGATCCAAGAACTATGTCGCCAGGTTCCATCATGCCTCAATATCCTTGGTTGCTCGAAGATGATTTGGACACTGCAAGCACTCCAGCAAAAATTAGGGTAATGATGAGCTTAGGTGTTCCCTATCCCAGTGCTTACGATAAAATAGCCAATGAGGATTTGGTTCGACAAGAATTAAAAATTACCAAGAACCTGAAAGAGTCTGGAATTGAGACGCCCCCAAACAAAGAGATTATTGCCATCATTGCCTATTTACAGCGATTAGGAACCGATATCAAAGGAGAAAATAAAATCATTTTCGGGCAAATTGCCATTGAAAAACCAGTAACGATTAAATAAATCGCGTTATGAAATTCATCCATTATCTATCATCTATAGCCGATATCGAAATCTACCCATTGATTTCGCTTTCAATCTTCTTCGTGTTTTTTATTGTACTGCTTTGGTACGTTTTCACAGTCAATAAAAACGAGCTTGTTATTCTGAAAAATTTGCCTTTCGAACAGGATGAACTAAATATTCCGTGATATGAAAAAAGATTCAAATTATTTTTTCGGCTTTTCAAGATTCCTCTTGTTGGTAGTTTGCTTCTTCCAATTTTCAGGGTTAGATGCTCAACAAATAAGTCCTGTTGTGAATGATGGTCCATCAAAAGTTGCTTCGAACCCACTTTTTATCATTCTTCTAGTAACTGCTTTGGTTCTGATGGGAATTATTATTAGTCTATCAAGTACAATCAAAAATATTGCTGAAACGGGAAAGGAGAAAATGCAAAAGAAAGACTCGAATGTCTTAAACCTCCTGATTTTATTGACTTTTATTCTGCCCGGACAAATTTTTGCGCATAATATACCCAATGGTCCAGTTACTGATATGCTCATTCCTCCGATGCAAATTGGTGGACTCGACAGTTGGATTTTCGTAGTAATGTTAGTTCTAATAATTGTTGAACTGATAATTATATTCGGGCTCATTCGTTCTGTTCAACAACTGCTTATTGGTTTAGGATTTCAAAAAGACCCTGAACTAGCGGAGGTAAAGCCTTGGATTAATTGGAAATGGCTTGACCGAAAATTAACCAATGCGATTCCGCTCGAACTGGAAGCAACCGTGATGACCGATCATGAATACGATGGAATTCGAGAATTGGATAATAATCTCCCACCTTGGTGGAAATACGGATTTTACTTTACCATTCTGTTTGGATTTGTATACATATACAATTACCATATAGCGCATAGTAGTCCATTGCAATTGCAAGAGTATACTTCTGAACTGGCAGAAGCCGATTCTTTAAAAAAGGAACAGTTGAAAAATGCAGCTGCGAGTATTGACGAAACGAATGTAATCGCATTGTTAGATGCTTCTTCATTGAGCTCAGCAAAAAGCATTTTCATAGGCAATTGTGCCAATTGTCATGGACAAAATGGTGAAGGAGGAGTTGGCCCCAACATGACCGATGACTATTGGATTCATGGTGGAGGAATTCAGAACATTTTTAAAACAATCAAATATGGAGTTCCGGCAAAAGGAATGATTGCATGGCAAGCGCAATTAAAACCGGAGGCCATTCAAAAAGTCGCGAGTTACATTCTTACCCTGCAAGGAACAAATCCTGCAAATGGTAAGGCCGCTCAAGGCACAATTTGGACAGATGTTACGGCTGCTGCTAAAGATTCTGTAGTCAGTTCAAACGTAATTGACTCCCTAACAACATTGAGTTCAAACTCAAAAAATTAACCCAAATCATGGATTCCGACCCCAACAAGGAATATCATAAACATGATGAGTCTTTTCGAGATTCAATTGGAACAATTACATCCGAGGGGAAACGAAATTGGATGTATCCTCAGAAACCCAAAGGACGATTTTATTCGAAAAGAACGGTTGTTAGTGTCGTTTATTTAATTCTCTTCTTCAGCCTGCCTTTCATTAAGTTCAATGGCGATCCATTGATCATGATGAATATTATTGAACGGAAATTCATCATTTTCGGCCTGGTTTTTTTTCCTCAAGATTTATTCCTCTTTGCACTAGCGATGCTCACCTTTATGGTGTTCATTGTTTTGTTTACCGTCATTTTCGGTCGTTTGTTTTGTGGATGGGCATGTCCGCAAACGATATTCATGGAAATGGTTTTCCGAAAAATTGAATATTGGATAGAAGGCGATGCAACGAAACAGAGGCAATTGAATAAAGGGCCCTGGAATGCAGAAAAGATTCGTAAAAAAGGAAGTAAATCATTTATCTTCCTGATTCTATCCTTCGTGTTTGGCAACTTCTTCCTCTCCTATATTATTGGGATGGATATGCTTATTCATATCATTGAAGAGCCACTTTTTAAACACATTGGTGGATTGACAGCCATGGTGTTTTTTACGGCTGCGTTCTACTTTGTATATATGTATTTCCGAGAACAAGTCTGTTTGGTAGTATGTCCATACGGACGACTTCAAGGTGTTTTACTCGATAAGAATTCGATTGTTGTTGCTTACGATTACTTGCGCGGGGAGCCTCGAGGCAAACATCATAAAGGAGAAAACACATCCCAATTGGGAGATTGCATCGACTGTGGATTATGCGAACGTGTTTGTCCTACAGGGATTGATATTCGTAACGGAACACAACTCGAATGTGTTAACTGCACTGCTTGTATTGATGCATGCGACAGTATAATGGAAAGTGTAAAAAAACCAAAAGGATTGATTCGATACGATTCCGAAAACGGAATAGCTAAAGGAACAAAACTTCGATTAACCACAAGAATGATAGGATATTCAGCCGTTTTGATTGTGTTAGTTGTAGGACTCAGTTTCGGAATTGCCAAGAGACACGAAGTAGAAGCTACGATTTTAAGAGCTCCCGGAGCACTATTTCAAGAAGTTGGTAAAGACTCGGTAAGTAATCTGTACAATTTCAAAATTGTAAATAAAACCAAAGTCGATATGCAAGTGGATCTTGTTTTAGAATCTCCCAAAGGGGAAATTCAACATATTGGTTCGAAAGAAAATTTAGCTGTACCCTCTGCGGGTCTTATAGAAGGGACATTCTTTGTAATAATTGCCCGAAAAGATTTACATGGAAGAAAAAATGAAATAGACTTTTCATTATTCAACAAGGGTGAAAAAATAGAGGAGACGAGTAGTAATTTTTTAGGGCCAACAGTTAGCAAATAGAAAAGATGAAAATAGGATTCAAGTGGAATTGGGGGACAGGAATCGCTTTGGTGTATACTGTTTTTGCACTAAGTATGATTGCTTTGGTGGTAAGTAGTTTTAGTAAAAAACTCGATCTCGATAGCAAGGATTATTATGCACAAGAATTGGTTTTCCAAAATCAAATAGATAAATCGAATCGTGCACGTGCTTTGGCCTCAACTGTAAAATGGGCGGTTACAAAAGGGAAGATAATAATTACGTATCCCCAACAATTTTTGACTAGTGAATTAAGTGGCAACGTTTTTTTATTCAAACCTTCGGATAACAATGCGGATGTATACTTTCAAATTAAAACGGACGAGCAGTTGAAACAAGAGATTTCAACTTCAACGCTATCAAAAGGGATGTATAAAATTCGAATTGATTGGGCTGTTGGTAAAGAAACCTATTTCAACGAAGGAGCTATTGTTATTCATTAAACGAATATGGAACTTTTAATAGCCGCTTTTTCATTGGGTATTTTGGGAAGTTTCCATTGTGTGGGAATGTGCGGACCAATTGCGCTATCTCTTCCTGTTCATCATTTAAATTTTCAAGGACGCACAACTGGAATTTTACTTTATAATGTGGGAAGGGCATTAACTTATTCCATTTTAGGTAGCTTTTTGGGTGCATTGGGAATGGGAGTTATCATTGCTGGCTATCAACAAGCATTATCAATTTCCTTAGGGATCGTTTTGTTATTCAGTGCAACTTTTCCCTTTTGGAAAAACAATGGTTTTTTCAATGTTTCCTTTCCAAGAATATCCCATTGGTTAAAGGCACGATTCAGTTATCTACTAAAGAAAAAATCTTTCGCGGCATTATTTGCCATTGGAATTATAAATGGTTTACTGCCCTGTGGCTTAGTCTATTTGGCGCTTGCTGGAGCTATTGCTTCTGGCGATATATTATTGGGTGCACTGTTCATGGCGGTGTTTGGGTTGGGTACTTTACCCGCTATGTTCGGTGTCACCCTATTTTCTTCATTATCGATGGCCTTCAGAAAGAGATTGCAAAACTTGGCTCCAGTTTTAGCTGGCTTGATGGCTTGTTTGTTAATCCTTAGAGGACTCGGTCTGGGAATACCCTATGTGAGTCCCAAACTTTCACATAGCAATAATACGGAGCATTCATGTTGTCAGAAACCAGAATCTGAAGCCAAACATTGATAAATATTTGATTGCTATTTTGGTGATGTTTAACCAAACCACAATAGTTTAGTTCTACGATTTAACTTTGGCCAACTTGCTATGTTTTGCGCCATACAAAATATAAACAACTAAACCGATGAGCAGCCAAACACCAAACCAGATCCAGTTTGAGGCAGCCATACCCGTTAATAAATAGGTACACGAAAGCACACCTAAAACCGGAATGAGTGATAGATTTCGCAAGAAGGTCATTGCGGAAAGCACCAAACACAAAGTGAAAAACAC
>CAXNGM010000041.1:0-10589 GCA_964201695.1 Bacteroidia bacterium
ATCGAAAAATCAATGGAATACTAACAATGGCTGCACGATCAGCTGTATTAAACAACCCTGAAATGAGAGAATATATGGAACGTAAAATACAGGAAGGAAAACACTATAATTGTGCACTCAATGCAGTAAAAAACAAACTTGTCGCGAGAATATTCGCAGTCGTAAAAAGAAAAACTCCCTATGTTGATCTAAAAAAATATGCTGCATAAATTTGCATAAGTCCTAGAATACACATTAGCACATCCTCCCGATAGCTATCGGGACTCATCAGCATCAAAAGAAAAAACTCCCTGCTTCGGAAATTTCCAAAGCAGGGAGTTTTTAGATGGCCTATCAATAGATAGAACCTAAAATAATAGTGTTATTTTACTAAGCGAATAATCTGATTGCCTTTCTCGTTCGAAAGTACCACCTGATAAATTCCTCTTGCCAACTCAGATGCATCAAACATGTAGGTTGGATTATTTGCAGAAACATGAATGTTTTCATTGCGAACCAAACGACCCGAAGCATCCATGATTTGGAAATTGAAATGAGAATCCGATTCTAATCCTTCGAAATTCACAATCGTGTAATCTTCTATTGGATTCGGGAAAGCCGAAATAATCAATGCTTCATCGGGAGTTGTTGTGTTATCGAGTTGTGAAAGTCTTGCAGAAGAAGTTCCGCAACCATTGTTCAATACAACAACAGCATCTACATCATAACCATCGGCTGATCCATTGAATTTCGAGGAACTCATTGGTGTTGCATCCTGAATTCGGATGTATTGTGCATACGGCATAGTTCCCATATCGATCGCTCCATCTTGACAAATTTCTCCGAGTTCAATCCAGTTTTGGTTATCGAGCGATAATGAAACACGCGCTTTCTCAGGGTAGTTTGTACAACTTGGATTTCCGTATGATGTTTCGGTAACCTGCAAATCGTTGCCAGGTTGGTTGAATACCACATAATCGAATTTCGCAACCAAAGTACCGCCGAAGCCCAATGCTACGAAGTTAACGGTGTTGTTGCTTTGAGGCATTCCCAATGCATTGTTGGCATTGTTACGTGGCGATGGAACCGCTGTTCCGTTTTTACGATTACCTGGAGCGTAGCTAACAATTTCTTGTAATGTACATGCTTCCAAGCCATCGTTTGTTGGATTCGTTGCCGATCCATTCAAGCACTCAATACCGTTTAAATCGTATCCATCGGCATCGGCGTTGAACGAAAGAATATCGCTTACATCCACCAAACGAATATACTTAGCCCATGATAGTGCACCTAAATCGAACGTTGCATCTTGACAAGCTTGTCCGAGGTAGATGAAGTTTGTTCCATCTTGAGAAGCAAACACATCTGCTTTTTCAGGATAACGGCTGCATGGGTTATTGCCCCATGTTGCTTCATCGAGGCGGATATCGTTTCCTGCTCCATTGGCAATTGGAGTTTCAAGTGCTACCGTAATTGTTCCACCAAATCCAAGTGATACAAAATTTACCACATTGGTAACAACTGCTTCTGGCTGACCAAGAGCTTTTGTTGCATTGCTACGAATACCCGATACGGCAGATCCTAATACGTTTGGACCTTGGTTAAAATTCACCACCGAAGATGCATAACAACCCGCAACAGGAGCAGGAGTTATCGAAAGATTTAAGGTAACAATAGAATCACATCCTGCAGCATTTTGCAAAGTAGCATTAAACGTTCCAGCAGTAGTCAAGTTTTGTCCGTTGAAGCTATAACTTTCGCCTTGAGTAATTGTAGCGTTAACAGTTGAAGTTGTAGCTTGGTTAATAGTCAAATTCAACGTATAATCCTGGCAATTTTCAGAGAATGTATAGTTTCCAGATGACGTATATGATTGACCATTCGCTTCCCAAGTATAGCTTTCACAAGCTGATGCGTTGGTTACAATTGCAGGAGCAGGACTTCCAGTTACAACCCAAGAGCAAGTTTGTGTATTAAATGTAGCCGTTTGATAACATTCAATTTGAGGTTGCAAAGGTTGCGGTGTGATGGTTAAGTTTAATGTAACCACCGAATCACAACCAGCGGCGTTTATGCCTATCCAAGTGGCGGTGTTATTCGAAGTGGTGTAAGTTGAACCGTGCCAGTCGTAAGTAACGCAAGCAGAAATTATTTCGGTCGAAGAGGAAAGCAGACACCACTGTGCATACAAAGTAACATCGGAAGCTCCCATCGTGTAGATGGCCAAATTTTCATACGGAGTAGCTGTTCCATCGGCCTCTGTATTCCAACCTGTGAAGATGAAGCCCTCGCGTGTAAGGCCATTGACTGTGATATTGGCAGAAGCCAAATAGGAAATTTTCTGGTTGGCCATGGAGCCCAAACCACCATTAGCATTGTAGATTACAAAACCGGAAGGATCGTTTCGAAAAACAGATATCGTTGCATTTGTATAATTGGCAGCCACCATATCCGATTTACCATCTAAGTCTAAATCACCAATGGCTACTGAGCGGGTTGCTGTTGAGGTGGCGAAATCAACTTTCGGAGCAAAAGATAAAGCGGTGCTTGTTGTATTGCGTAAAACAGATACTGAGGCGACACCGACGTTAGCTACTGCCAGATCAGGTTTGTTATCTCCATCCAAATCACCAATAGCCACAGCCCATGCGCCGGCACCGGTTGCAAAATCGACCTTAGTTTCGAAAGAAGTAGTATTGATAGCGCCAGAAACGGCATTGTTCTTAAATACAGATACGTTGGCATTGCCAAAATTCGTTACAACCATTTCTGCTTTACCATCGGCATCCAAATCGCCAATGGCCAGAGATACCGGACTAGACCCTGCTGTAAAATCGACTTTTGCTTCCATTGCAATGGTTCCAATGGCAGAATTGTTCCGCAATACTGAAGCCGAAGCACTACCATTATTTGCTGTAGCTAAATCTGGTTTATTATCTCCGTCTAAATCACCAATGGTTACAAAATGGGGAGCAGCACCCGTTGCATAATCCACCTTTGCAGCAAAGGAAATGGCGCTGGTTATAAATGTATTTCTTAATATAGAAACCGTCGAAACCGCAGTGTTTGCAACCACTAAATCGGCTTTACCATCCCCGTCTAAATCGCCAATAGCTAAAGATCTTGGGTTTGTGCCTGTTGTTAAATCTACTTTAGCTGCAAAAGAGGCCGAAGTAATAGAACCATTGCTAGCTGTATTGCGGAATACAGAAACGCTTGCACTACCATAATTGGCAACGGCCAGTTCGGGCTTGCCATCTCCATTCAAATCGCCAATAGCCAATGAAATAGGATTGCCTCCTGTTACAAAATCAACTCTTGCCGCAAAAGAAGCGCTCGTAATGGAACCACTGCTGGAAGTATTGTGATATACCGAGACTGTTCCGTTGGCATAGTTTGCAACTGATAAATCAGGTTTACCATCACCATCAATATCACCAATGGCAACATAATAGGGTTGTTGGGTACCTGTTGTGGCGAAACCCACTTTCGGCATAAAATCATATCCTGTAATACTGCCTTTTCCGGCAAAGTTGGGAAGGAAAGGTTGCGATGAACTAGCTGCCAAGGTAATATCCGTGTTGAGAACGGTAATTGGCGCATACGTAGCACCTGCTGGAGCTATAACTGAGAGGCTGGTTTCGGTTGCTGCCGAAACCGTAGCCTGCACAGCGCCAAAAAATACAATATTGTTGGCCGCTGTAGCGTTAAAATTATTACCGGTTATGGTAACCAATGTGCCGGGAGCACCACTGGATGGGGTAAAAGAAATAATTGTAGGAGGATAGGTTGGATTATAGGTTTGCTGCATCCCATCGGTACTAGAACCTGTAGCACCGGTTTTATAGGTATAAAACACCTCTCCTGCGGTGAAGCTGGCGCTACCTCCACTTCCTGTGGCTTCGCCTCCTAGTGCACCTGTGTTACTTTGTGCCGATAGTCTTACTATGCAAAGCAGGAAATAAAAGGCGAGTGCTATTGTTTTTTTCATTGTTTTGTTCTTAATAGTTTATTTGTAATAATTGTTTTTGCTTATTTATTTCCTTGTACCAAAACCCAATCAACCCATGCATCCATTTGTTTCACTGAATTGGGGCGTAACAGAATTTCCCGCTTGTCGTTCAACAAAAACATAGTGGGCGTGCCAAACACATAATAGTCTTTTGCAATGGGGCTTTCCCACTTTTTATAATCGCAAAGGGAAATAAACGGAAAATCGGTTGCGAAGCTTTTAAAAAGTGTTTTATCATCATCAAGTGAAACAAATACCACTTCCAAACCTTGTGCTTTCCATTTGGCATATTGCTTAGCAACTTCAGGAAGTTCTTCTTTGCATTTAGGACACCAGCTTGCGCCAAAAACAACTAAGGTATAGTTGCTTTTTATTTCGGAGAGTTTTTTTGGAAATGCAGCAGCGATATATCCAGGAGCGATATGATCTGAATCCAAGAATATATCAGGTGCAATGTTTCCTTTTTTCATGACACGGTAGGTTTCCAATTGCTTGGCAAGGTCGCCATTGATGGTGCAGCTCGTTTCATTCAACACCTTTATTGCTAAATACTCAGAGGCTTCAAACAAACTATGGCGTTCCAACAAATCAAAAAGAAAATCAGTCACTTCGTTGAGTTTCTTTTCGTCTTTAGCCAAATTGACGAGCAGGGCATCAATGGAAATCTTCATCTCAATAAAAACAGTCTCCAAAGATTTCCCGCTATTTTCCAACAACCAAAAATGACTTTCGATGGCATCTTTGAACAAACCGCTTTTATACAAGCGCTGATCTGTATAATCTAAACTGCGAAAAGCGGCAAGGGTTGAAGGTATTTCTTCGGGGCGGTATTGGGCAACTGTGGAAACGGAACTCACTAAATTACGAGTAGGTAAAAACCAGTTTATATAGCTGTCTTTTGGCAAATGAACCAGGAAGTTTTTATCTTCCGTAATAATCCTCAGCTTTTCGTTTTGTATAGCCTTGTTCGGTGTGTTTTGAATAGATAACAAAGGGTCTTGCGAATAGATTTGCTCAAGATAGATCCAGGCACTCAAAGCTTGTTCTCTGACAGGGTGTTCTTTTGCGTATTGCTCAAACCATTGATTTTCTTGCCCTTTATTTATCTGAATGCTTACTAAAGCACTTAACGTTTCTCCGGATATTTCTATATCTTCTCCGCTAAGAATAACGAACAAAGTCTTTTCGTCTGCAGACCTAAGATACCCTACGCCATAATCGGCTTTGGCATAGGCGAGCTTGAAATTTCCTTTCTCATCAAGCTGTGCCAATTTAATAGGATAATTTTTCAAGCCGTTAAAGCCCTCCAATTTTATTTCCTGGTTTGCCAATTGGGATAAGTTACCCGAAATTGTTTGGGAAAACCCAAACAAACCGAAGAACATTGTTGCGCTGAAAAGAATATTATTTTTCATCGTATTTTTAAATGAGAACTATCTGTCCCGTAGTTCATATAGTTCTTGTATCCTATCTATTAGGATAGGGTAAATTTTAATTTTTTATACAACGCACAGCATGTCCTAAAAATCGTACGACAGGCATAACATCGGCATAACCATTACCAGTAACATTATCATTATCAAAATTGAGGCGGAACGAATTAGTTCCACTTACCGAGCTGCTCCAATATTTTCCGTAATCACTCTCTGGTGTTAAGACACTTTTTTTCATCCCCGTACCACATAACTTAAGCACGGAGGCAAATGCTCCAATTCTATCGTTGCTAATCCAACTTGAGCGCTCTACATTCCATTCTGCTTCTGTAGGTAGCCTGAAGCCATTTGGACATGGGTTGTTTACACCATTCACGCCCTGCCATAGGTTATTGTTTTGAGGGCTTCGCCAATCTTCTAGTCCAATGTAATCTTGAAATATCCAGCTTCCATGAGCGGGTTGGTCCACAGAACTTGTTGTAGATATTATTGAGGCATTTCGGCACTGGTGGCCGTCGCTGCGGCGGCCCCACTGATAAAGGTCGCCCCTGCTTGTTATGTCATTTCCACTAGAATCTGCTACTTGTGAAGCACCCAAATTTCGGTCCATCCAAATTTTTCCTGTTGAAGGGTTAGTAACACTTACCACTAATGCGGCAGTCGCACAATGCACTGAGCTCGCAAGGTATTGGGTATTTGGGAGGACAATCTTCGTTATAGTACAACTTTTACCTCCTAATGTAATAGCAAAAGTAGCGGTGCCTGCGGCAGATGGGACACCTGTAATGGTATAGATTACTGAGCCTGCGTTAATAAGTGAATAGCCTGCACTAAAGTTGGCCGTAAGCCCAGATACACCTGTCGAATTGATGCTTTGGGCTGCATTGTAGCCACCGCTTGCTCCAGTATAAGGAATGCTTACGCTTACATTACTAGCTAAAAAATCCTCTGTGAGCGTACCGGCTTGGGTAGAAGAACTGCAGTTTAAAGTGCCTAAAACTAATATGTTTGGGGTGACGCTCACTGTAAAAGAACAACTTTGTCCTGCTAGCAAAATGGCAAACGTAGCCGTACCTGCAGCAGAAGGGGTACCTTCAATGGTGAAGCTTAAGGAGCCAATTCCAGCCGATAAGAGACCACCACTCAAGGTGGCAGTAAGCCCGGATACGCCCGTAGAACTGACGGTTTGGGCAGCATAAGTACCACTGTTTCCTCCAGTATAAGGAACGCTTACACTTACACTACTGGCCGCATAACTCTCTGTTAACGTGCCCGTTTGGATGGAAGAACTGCAGTCTAGTGCTACAATCCCCGCCGTAGTAGCCCAAGTTAAACTTCCATTAACAATAGACAGTACCTGACCATTATTACCAGGAGCTAAAGAAACCCAAGCACTTCCATTCCAATATAACATTTGATTGACTTCAGTACCATTTGAAAATCCATTTTTTGCATACATCGCATACGGTACACTCAGCATTTCCTGGGTACCAGTAATGCTATAGTTGCTCCCACCCTGTGGGTCGGTTTCGGTTTTAATAAAGTAAGTTCCCGCCGCCCAGTTTATTCCTGCAAAAGTGCCGGTTGATGCAGTGCCCATTCCTATTTGTAGGCTCAGCAAACCATTGGCATTGGTAGTAGCCGTTTGGGTTTCTACATACACGGCGGTGCCAGATGCACTGCCTTGCAACACGCTAATTTGAATGCCCACTGTAGTGTTTGTCAACAAAACATTGCTGCTGTTGCGAAGCACCGATTGGTAACTCATTTTTTGTGGTGCCTGGGCAATGGCCTGTTGCGCAAAAAATAGGCTGGCTGTGAGTAAAAGACCGGTTAGGAGGAAATTGATTTTTTTCATTTTGTTGTTTTGATTTAGAATGAAGGGATTTAACATGTGTATTCCTGATAGCACTGTACAAACAGAGAAGTGTTTTCTAATAAATTAATTGATTGCCTGAGCTTGAATATCTCAATATATAGAGACTTCGATTTTTAAAACTACAAATTGGGTAACCGTTGGATAAAGCGCTTGGCTTTGAATGGGCTCTTATTATGCTTCTAACAAAGAGGCAATTTTTGAAAATTTGCAACACGATAAATTGGTATAGTAAGATTTCGTGTTTAAATTTGATAATTACTTAAGGAAGATTTACCAAAAGCCATTGGACAAACAATTGGACAATTGAATACATCCGGTTTAACTAGTTGATATATATCTATTTAATACAGATTACAGGACCTAATTTTTGTCTGGGAAATCAATATAAAATTAGGGAAACTTATAAAAATGTGCCAAAATAGGCGTTGGCACCCATGCGCTAAAATCGATTTTAAAGAGGAATTAACTTAAAAATCAAATCTGTTGAAGTATATCAATTAGCGCCTTCTCATCCAATAAATCCAATTTGGTTAATAGACGACTTCGATTACGGTAAGCCGAATTTTCATTTACTCCCAAAATTCTAGCAATATCTTTTACTCTTAATTGAAGCTGGATAAGACAACAAATACGTATTTCACCTTCTGTAAATTTTGGAAATTTATCCTTTAGTCGCGAAATAAATCCGGGATAACTTGCAGAAAAAAGAACTTGAAATTCCTTCCAGTGTGTTTTGGTTAGAATTCTCGAATCCGTCCATTTTATATCCGATTCACTATGAGAAGTGAGTTTTTTCAAATAGTCATTGAGTTTGACTTGGGCATCTTCCAAATTACTTTCGGTATTTAAGAGACTCAATTGCAATTTCATCAGTTTCATATTCGCTAGCGCCTTATGTCGCAGGAAATATTGAATGCCAATGAATAGCAAAAGCAAAATAAAAACCAAGATTCCTATGAGTATAAATCGTGATCGTTCATTGCTAGTTTCTAATTTCAATGCTTTTTCTTTCAGATTTTGGTATTCGAACTGGGACTCTGAAGAGGAAACCCGTGATTGATTGTAGAACCTTTCCAAACTATCGTTTACATAAAGCAAGGAGTCTTGATACAGCGAAGCGAGTGTATTTTGATTTGTATTTAAGTAATAACGCGCCATGATACTAAAACTCTTTTTCTTTCTGGGATATGAGTTTAAACCATAAGAGAGCCGCAAACTATGCATTAGATATGATTCTGCCTTTTGATAATTACCTTTTCGTGAATGAATATCGCCAATCAATATAAGGGCATTGGACGCAAGAGGAAAGTCATTTAGTTTCAAGGCCATATCGGCATCGGCTTGTAATAGTGGAAGTGCTGCATCATAATTTTTCCTCAAGTATTGGTTCTCTCCTAAATTACCAAGCGTGATGAATTTGTATGCTATAAAATTTGAATCCTGCGTAATTTTTAGATTAGCTTTGAAATACATATCAGAAGAATCCAACAGGTTCAATTCCCTGTAAGAAAGGCCCAAATGGTTAAGAATGTAAACCTTTTCATAGGGAATTGGAATGGGTGGAGTTTGGTGCAGCGCTTTTTGTAAATATCTAACAGCATTACGGAGGTCTTTAAAAACGAGATAGTAGGTCCCTAATTCAAAATAAACCTCTTGCTTTCTAGGGCATAGGTTCTCATCTAACTTATCGACAATCCCTGCTAATTCGCGCATCAAGCATAGTCCCGATTCATAATTCTTCTTTTCTAAGAAATAGGCAATCGCTAAATTTAAATCCACTTCCAAGCGAAACCAATCCACTTCTTCTCGTATGGCTTTAAGGTGAAGTTTACTTAAGGTATTGATTTGCTGCTTTAAGTTATTCTTGCTTGAGAAATGAACTTGTTGCCCAAAATAAGAAAGCAAGTCGCTAATTAATTCAAGATCTTGGCTATTTTGCTCCTTTGCAAATTCCTGCATTTCTGATACTAGATTTTGCATTGCAAATGAATCCGGTTTTAATGCTCCAATCTGATTTCTCGATTTGTCAAGAAACAGGGTTCTTTGAACAGGATTGAGGTTCAGTAAAGCATCGAATGCGGGAATGCCAAGTTGTTTTCGGAGTGTTTCCGTTTGCGGGGATTGATGAGTTTGAGCTTGCAATTCATTTCCCAATCCTCCAATAAAAAGGAGCAAGTAAAGTAGTGCTATACTGCACAGTAACTTATTGAATGAAATTGGATTTCGCCCCATGATTAAATGTTCAAAGTAACAACTAATTGATGGGACAATACTTTAATGTGATGATGTGTTAGATGTGATGATGTGATGATGAAAAAATTAATTTGAAAATTTGGAGATTTGGAGATTTGATAGCTATCGGATTGAAAATGGATTTTTGAATTACCTCTCCCTAAATCCCTCTCCCCGAGGAGAGGGACTTGGCATGCTGCAAATCTTATCAGAATCTTCTCCCCTCTCCTGAGGAGAGGGGTCGGGGGTGAGGTTTTCGGATGTCACATTCGTATTACCTCTCCCTAAATCCCTCTCGCCACATAGTGGTCCCTTCGGGAGAGAGGGACTTCGCATTCTGTAAATCTTAGCAGCGTCTTCACCCATTTGGTAATTGTATTACCTCACCCTAAATCCCTTTTACCCCTATGGGGCTCCTTCCCTTATGGAATAGGGACTTCGCATTCTGTAAATCTTAGCAAAATCTTCTCCCCTTTCTCCCGAGGAGAAAGGGGCTGGGGGATAGAGGTCATCTGATGCCTAAACCTGTGGATGAATCCCCAAGGTTAAGGATTACATTTTTACCATCTTCAAATTATCAAATCTTCAAATCTTCAAATATCATTTCCAATCTTCAATCTCTTAGCATTCGTAGAAATTTTGTGTATTTTTACCCCGTCCCTGCATTATAACAAGGGCTTTCGGATGATATCAGTATTACGGAAAGAGATTAGCAGTTTTCTCACATCCCTTATCGGATACAGCGTTATTACGATTTTCTTATTGGCAATCGGTTTATTTCTATGGGTATTTCCCGGCAACTTCAACATTCTGGATGCAGGTTTTGCCTCGCTCGAAAGTTTGTTCGTCATTGCTCCTTGGGTATTCATGTTTTTGATTCCCGCCATCACCATGCGCTCCTTTGCGGAAGAACAACGCACCGGAACTATTGAGCTTTTGCTTACTCGTCCGCTTAGCGAATGGCAAATTATTACCGCAAAGTACCTGGCAGGATTGCTCTTGGTAATCTTTTCGGTGCTTCCTACCATTGTGTATTATTTTAGTTTGAAAACCT
>CAXNGM010000042.1:0-10570 GCA_964201695.1 Bacteroidia bacterium
ATTAATCGAGTTTAATGGATTAATGGGAATTAATATATTCATTTAAATCTATGTAGTTTTTATTCTTCTTCCTCATTCATAAACGTAAAGATAAATGCACGGGTCAACAAATACGGTTTTCACGATTTCATAATTTAACTATCACTAGAATTAGGGATTGACTTCAGATTTTATTAAGTGGAAATTTGATTTGAAAATAAATCTTAAAAATCATGAAACTATCTCTTCTACTTTTACTTTCATTTAGTTATGCATTAAATGCTCAATTACCCGGCTCACTTAACCCTATGTTTAGTGAAAATGGGTGGGATACCTTGTATGGAAACAATAATGGTTTCGAAATTAAAAACATAGTTGTTCAAACTGATAACAAGATTATTGCCTGTGCTGAAGGCAATTTTTCAAATGAAGGACATCAAGCAATTCTTATTCGTTACAACCCCGATGGTTCTCGCGATATGAATTTTGGAGGAGCTGATGGAATTGTAAAATCTAGTGGAGATGGAATCGGGTTGTATACTAGAGCCGATGGAATGGCATTACAAAGCTCAGGTAAAATTATTATTGCAGGAGATCAATTATACGATACTGAACGAATCTTTCGCTTAAATGTTGATGGAACAAAGGATATTACATTTGGAACCAATGGCGTAATCAATATAAATCGGTCCAACTCAGAGTTTATTTACCATGCAGCTGTACAGTCGGATGATAAAATTATTATTTGTGGTAAAGAAAGTCGATTTGTATCCGGAGACATAGAACCACATGTTTTTCTTTGGCGATTTACTGCCAATGGAATTCCCGATAGTACATTTGGTACATTTGGGGTAGTTTCATATAATTCCGAAGCATGGTTAGGTGCTTTTGAAACATATCTTAAAATAAATGATCTCATAATACTTCCTAACGATCAAATACTCATTAATCAAACTTTTACAAAGAATCCATTCAGTTTTGTGATGCTCAGTAAATTTAATTCGGATGGTATGATTGATCAATCTTTTGGTGAGAATGGACATTCAATTAAAAGCACACGATCGAATGATGGGAATTACACATATTCAAGTTCCGTTGTTCATGAAAATGGTTCTATTATTAGTACTTCAACAATTCGCGACACAGTTAATTCTACCTATTCAGAATCCATTTTTAGGGTAAATGACCAAGGGCAAATTGACCCCTCATTTAATATAAGCATTAACCAAAACGAAGTATTCACTATGTACAATAAGTTGGCGATTTCTGGTAACGTCTTTTATTATTTAAGAAAAATTACAGACGGAGCTCAATCTCAAAACTACAACACCATTTCTTGTTTCGATTTAAATGGCAACATTGTAAATGGATTTGGAACAAATGGAGTCTCAACGATTAATCAAAATAATATTCCCCTTTCTGTAAGTGGTGATTTAGTTGTTTCTCAAAATGGCTCTATTACTATTTGCGAAGGAATGCTCGATCCAATCAATACGGACAATACTAATTTTTTAACCTATCAAATAATTGGTGCTGAAAACAATGTGTCAATTAATGAGAAGGACTCTGAAAATAAATTAATTATTTATCCAAATCCCGCTTATTACAAAAGCTCTGTTAATATAGCTGGACTTGCCCAGAATGAAATTGTCGAAATACGCGATATTAATGGTCGTATTATTAAAAGCGTTATTTCCTCAAACGAACAGGTATTGTCGATGGACTTTTCCGAAATCTCGGCAGGGGTATATTTTGTAAAAGTTGGATCTAAATTTAAGAAGTTGATACTACAATAAAATGTAGCTCAAAACTTAATAATATTAAAAAGAGAAACGTCTTGGCAAGTAATATTAATGAATGAGACGTTCGTTCAGACTTGCAAATTACATACAAAGCGGCAACGAAAGAGCAATTAGCCCGCATCCCATTGGGAGAGGACTAGATACGATAGCGTGCCCGGCCGCCCATTAAAACCTAAACTTCTTCCGAACGAATAGAAGCTGTTAATTGCTCGATTGTTTGTGCGTTTTCAACGAGATGTGTTCCAATGGCAGTTCTACGCAAAGAGGACAAATACGCACCTGATTTTAAGGCCACTCCAAAATCGCGCGCTAAGGAGCGAATATAAGTTCCTTTGGAGCAATCAATACGGAAGTCAACTTCGGGTAAAGCAATACGGGTGATTTCGAATACCGTGATTTCGATTGGGGCGGTTTTCATTTTTACATCTTTCCCAGCACGAGCGAGGTCGTATGCTCTTTCACCATCAATTTTTTTAGCAGAAAAAACTGGTGGTTCTTGGTCGTGTTTTCCAATAAAACTCAAAGCCACCTCGCGAATCATTTCTTCGGTAATGTGATCAATTGGGAAATGTTGGTCGACCTCTTTCTCTAAATCAAACGAAACCGTAGTACCTCCAAGTGTAAATGTGCCAGTATAGGTTTTAGGAAGTCCTTGAAAACTATCGATTTGCTTGGTAAATTTTCCGGTGCAAATCAACATCAGTCCGGTTGCCAATGGATCGAGCGTTCCGGCATGACCCACTTTTATGGACATCCGTTTGAGTTTGTATTGCTTTTCGATGGCAAAGCGAACTTTATTTACCAAGTCGAATGATGTCCATCCAAGTGGCTTCTCGAGAAGCAGAAGTTTTCCGGTTTGAAATAGGATTTCACTCATAATACGGATAAGTCGACGCCAAATGCAAGAAGAATAAGGATTGTTAAACCGACAACTATTCGATACCAACCAAAAACACGAAAACCGTATTTTGTTAAAAATCCGATAAAGAACTTAATTGCAAGAAGCGCAACAATGAATGCGATAACATTCCCAAAAATCAAAATGTCTAATTGTTCAGTAATGATATTGCTTTGTCCTTTTAGAAATACCTTGAGAAGTTTGTATCCTGAAGCGGCAGCCATTGTTGGAACCGCAAGAAAAAACGAAAACTCCGCTGCAGTTTTACGTGAAAGCCCCAAGGTCATTCCTCCAATAATGGTAGCAGCCGAACGGGAGACCCCTGGAATTAAGGCGATACATTGAAATAGACCAATTTTAAAAGCCGATTGATTATTGACTTCTTGCGTTGATTGCTCAGTATTGAAACGCTTATCGACAAACAGCAAAATAATTCCTCCAAGGAACAAGGTAATCCCAACAACAAGAGGGCTTTCTAGTAATGCATCAATATAATCGCCAGCTAAAAGTCCAATTGCGGCAGCAGGAATAAATGCAATAATTAGTTTGATGTAAAAGGGAATGTCTTTAAGGAAGCGTTTCCAATAAAGAAAAAGAACCGAAAGGATGGCACCAAACTGAATATTAACTGTGAAGAGTTTCACAAACTCATCCGACTTAATACCGAGAATAGCCTGCGTAATTACCATGTGCCCTGTTGAGGAAACGGGCAAAAATTCAGTTATTCCCTCAACCACAGCAATGATGAAGGCTTCCAAAAAAGTCATTTGGAATTAGTTTTTCGGTTTGTAAACAATCGCAAAGACTTCAATTGCAAAACCAATCAAAACTACGATTGGAGCAATGGTTATACGTTGAGTACTGAAGATTTCAGGATTGAAAACATTCGGGTCTTTTGAACCACCTCCTACCATGAGGAGAAATCCAATAAGAATCACCACAATACCAGCGATCATGATTTTGTAGTTTGTAGGGCCGAATGCGAACCCGTGTTTGTTGTCGTTATTTTCTGTGCTCATCTGTAAAGTTTAATACAGTGAATCTGTTTTTAGGTTCAGATATTTTCGAACCGCAAAGAAAGTACAAATCCACGATAATGCGATTCCTGAAATTAATATAGATCCTGCTAAAATTCCTAAAAGATTTAGATCTCGTAATTTTTGCAATTCTGGAATTTGTTGTTCTCCCAAAATAATCATCCCTGCAAGTAAAAGAATTGAAACCAAACCTCCTAGTAGCCCTTGAATAATACTTGCACGTAAAAATGGCCAGCGAATAAAACCTCGTGTAGCACCTACCAATTGCATGGTTCGAATGAGTAATCTTTTGGAATAGATTGACAATCGAATCGTATTATTTATAAGTGTAATGGCAATAAATGTGAGAATTAAAGAAAACGCCAAAAAGAACCAACTTAGCTTCTGCATATTGGCAACAATCTGATTGATCAAATTACGCGGATAATCGATTTGTGCAACCAATGGATTTGCCAACCATTCCTTTTCAATCTTTTGAAAATCTGATTCGTTGGTAAAATTCACTTTAAAACGAACGTCGATAGACGCTGGTAAAGGATTGTAACCTAGAAAATCGACAAAATCTTCACCCAAATCTTTTTGGAATTCGGAGGCTGCATCTGCCCTTGTTACAAACGTGCTCGATTTCACAAATGGTTTAGAATCCAATTGTTGTTTAAATGCAAGAACCCGAACATCGTCTACTGAGTCCCGAAAAAAGATAGATACTTGAAACGATTCGCGCGTTGTGTCTGAAAGTTTTTTGGCATCAACCAAAAGCAAACCTAACAAGCCCAGCATAAATAACACCATGGCAATACTCACCACAGATGTAATGTATGAGGTGCGGATTCGCTTACGATTGAATGTGTTTTCTGAACTTGACATGCTTTTATTCAATTGCAAATATACTTAGGTAGAGCGTTTAATGGATGTTTCTTTTAGCATCTTTCAACAAGAAAATAAACACGAATTGTGAAGAACATTTCAAAATTTAAACCATGGGAATAGAATCCCTCTATTTTGTAACTTCGCAACCTCATTAAAACACCCAAAATCCCTGATGGAACCGAATTTCCGCACGATTGAAAAGAAGTGGCAACAACGCTGGAAAGACGAGAAACGTTATAAAACGGAAATCGATTCTTCCCGTCCAAAGTACTATGTGCTCGATATGTTCCCCTACCCTTCTGGCGCAGGACTGCATGTGGGACATCCGCTTGGCTACATTGCATCGGACATTGTTTCGCGTTACAAAAGATTGAAGGGATTTAATGTGTTGCATCCTATGGGCTTCGATGCCTTTGGCCTGCCAGCAGAGCAATACGCCATTCAAACAGGACGACATCCAGCAGATACTACCGCCGAAAACATTGCTCGCTATAAAGAACAGTTAGGTAACATTGGCTTTTGCTACGATTGGGACAGAGAAGTCATTACTTCTGATCCCGGCTATCACAAATGGACACAGTGGATTTTTCTTCAATTGTTTGGCTGCTGGTTCAATTTAGAAAGTCAGAAAGCTGAGGAAATTTCCAACCTTGAAGCTTTATTTGCCCGAGGTGGAAGCGCTGCTGCAAAAGGAGCCAGTGGAGAACATGCCTCATTCAGTGCTGCTGAATGGAATGTCATGAACGAAACCGATAAGCGCGGCATTTTGATGCAATACCGTTTGGCTTACCAAGATTATAGTACCGTTAACTGGTGTGAAGCATTGGGAACGGTGTTGGCGAATGATGAAGTGAAAGATGGATTGAGCGAACGTGGCGGACATCCCGTTGAAAAACGTCGTATGCGCCAATGGTTCCTTCGTATTACTGCTTATGCTGAGCGATTACTCAACGATTTGGAAACACTCGAGTGGACCGATTCGATGAAGGAAATGCAGCGCAACTGGATTGGGAGATCGGAAGGTGCTTCGTTGAAATTCCAATTGGAAAATCATTCCGATCAGATCGAAGTCTTCACCACCCGCCCCGATACCATTTTTGGTGTTAGCTTTTTAACTCTTGCACCCGAGCACGAATTGGTGTCTGTTATCACTACAGACGCGCAACGCAATGCAGTGAATACCTATGTGGAAGTGGCTAAAAACCGAAGTGAACGTGAACGCATGGCCGATGTAAAACGCATCAGCGGTGAATTCACTGGAGCCTATGTACTTCATCCATTTACAGGAGCCAAAATTCCTGTTTGGGTGGGCGATTATGTGTTGGCAGGATATGGAACGGGAGCGGTGATGGCTGTTCCTGCTGGAGATCAGCGCGATTGGGATTTTGCTAAACATTTCAACCTTCCAATTCCTGTAATAAACGAAGGTGTAGATATTTCGGAAGCAGCAAATTCTACCAAGGAAGCCAAGATGATTAACTCAGATTTCCTGAATAGATTAACAGGGTACGAGGCATTGAAAAAGGCTATTGTTGCTATTGAGGAGCGTGGTTTTGGAAAAGGAAAAGTGAATTACCGTTTACGGGATGCAGGATTTAGTCGCCAACGTTATTGGGGAG
Organism: Bacteroidia bacterium; assembly: GCA_964201695.1. GTDB lineage: Bacteria > Bacteroidota > Bacteroidia > M30B66 > M30B66 > CALQRR01. The sequence continues at coordinate 6,206 of CAXNGM010000042.1, forward strand.
AACCTTTCCCTATTGTGTATCGCGATGGTGTTGCATATCCGCTTGCTGAAAACGAATTGCCTTTGGAATTGCCGGTGATGGCCGATTTCAAACCGACAGGTCAGCCGGAAAGTCCTTTGACCAAAGTACCCGAATGGATGAATGCGGCTGAAGGCACCCGCGAAACTGATACAATGCCGGGTTACGCAGGTTCTTCTTGGTATTTCTTACGCTACATGGATCCTCAAAACAAAGCACGTTTTGTGGGCAAAGAAGCAGAAGAATACTGGCAGGATGTTGATTTATATATTGGAGGAACAGAGCACGCAGTTGGTCATTTATTGTATGCACGTTTCTGGCAAAAATTCCTCTTCGATCGTGGAGAAGTGACAAAACATGAGCCATTCCGCAAATTAATTAATCAAGGGATGATTTTGGGACGCTCGAACTTTGTCTATCAGATTGTGGGTTCGTCCAAGTTCATTTCGAAAGATATGCTCGGAGAATTCACGAATGAAAAGATCCTTCAAACGCACGTAGATGTGAACATTGTACAAAACGATGTATTGAACCTCAACGCATTTAAAGCATGGCGTGATGAAAATGCACAGGCTGAATTTGTCTTGAATGCAGAAGGCAATTATGTATGCGGAGTGGAAGTCGAGAAAATGTCGAAGTCGAAGTACAATGTGGTGAATCCCGACGATATCATCAATGAATACGGTGCAGATACTTTGCGATTGTATGAAATGTTTTTAGGCCCTTTGGAGCAATTCAAACCATGGAATACCAATGGAATTGAAGGTGTATTTCGCTTCTTGAAGAAATTGTACAACCTATACATAGACGAACAAGGTCAATCGAAAGTAACGGACGATGCACCAACGGAAGAGGAATTACGCACCTTGCATAAGACCATTCGTAAAGTGGAGGAAGACATTGAGAAATTCTCCTTTAACACATCGGTGAGTACATTCATGATTTGTGTGAATGAATTATACGATATGAAATGCCGTAAACGAGCTGTTCTGAAAGATCTTAGCGTTATCATTGCTCCGTATGCACCGCACATGGCAGAAGAACTTTGGTTAGCTTGCGGTGGCGAAGGTTCTGTGGTTGATGCTCAATTTCCTCAATGGAATGAAAGCTTCATCAAAGAAAGCACAGTAGCCTATCCCGTAGCATTCAATGGAAAAGTTCGTTACCAAATTCAGGTAGCTGCCGATATGCCACAAGCCGAAGTGCAAGCCTTGGCATTAAGTCACGAAGAAGCCGCAAGATGGATACCAGAGGGCGGTCCGAAGAAAGTGATTGTTGTTCCGGGAAGAATGGTGAACGTGGTGATTTAAGGTTATCGAACAATCAACTTCTTTTGAACAGTTGAGCCATTGCTAAGCGTTGCACCAACAAGGTACATTCCGCTCGACAAGGTTTGAATATCCAATTGATGAAGCAGATTCGCATCTCCCGTTTTACGAAGAAGCTCTCTGCCATAAATATCGCTGATTCGGATTTCCTTCGCTTTTGAAGTTAATAAAATACGCACACTTGTTACCGCTGGATTAGGATACACTTCTAATTCAGCTGTTTCATTTTGAGTTATCGCTAATACAATATCTTCGGTAATGGTATTCAGCGTGGTATTAGTAACCACTGGTTCGTTGTAATCGAAATAAATAAGAGCTGTATTTTGAAATGCTGTTCCCGGATTAGTTGCATCCGCTTGGCGTTTCACTTTAAAAGCAATCCAGCCATGTGATTCGGGTTCATTACTTAGCGAATCGGCAAGGTTGATGTTCGGGAAAATGAAACGAATAAGATTGCCTAAACGGATTTCAGTTTGATAGGCGTGACTCGCCCCCATAATCTGAAGTGAATTCAAATTGAACAGGGAAGAAAGTGTGTCTTCTATGTAAATATTATCGGCGGGCGCAGTACCGGTATTTTGGAATTCGATGAGGAATTGGAAATCCTCTACGGAAGCACTAATCAGCCCTTGCGCTCCTTGTCCAGCTGGATTTACAGTCTTACGATTCGGATCAAAACTTCCTACTACCAAACAGTTCATATCGAAGTGATTATTGTCGGTATTATCATCCTGAAGCAACGGAATAATTTCGCAGTATGAATGCAATGTTTGTCCAACCAATGCCGGATTGGGCGGTATTTCTACCCATGTTCTGAAAAATGCTTTTTGTCCAGGATTTAAATCGACGATCCAGCTGCAAGTATCTCCATCGATTCCTTGAATTGGAATTTCGTCCAATGTTCCATAAAAATAGGCTTCCGCATAGTCAATCCATAATGAATCACTAATAACCTGCCGAACGATTATACTTATTGGAAGATTCCCAATGTTCTCAACAATGGATGGAAAGTAACTCGTATGCCCCGGAACCAAATGAGCACATCCACCAAATACAATGGCAGCATCGTATACCGGAGCAGTAATGGTATCGCCGAAATCAATTCCGTTTATGATTTGATTGAACGATGTTGGATTGACCAACAGAGTGTCCTCGCAGAGTGTTCCCATCAAAGGATGATTGTAACTGCTTTGAAAAATATGCTGTGGCCCAGGAGGAATTCTCAACGTGTAATTCCCAAGCGAATCGGACAATGCCATGCGATTGAATTCAGGAGAATACACCATTACAGATGAAACGGTTTGCTCATTCGTGTCCAGCAAGCAATCGGCATCTGCATCAAGGTATACTGTTCCATTTATTACCGCACAACTATCGAAATTATTGATAATGGAGGGATAAAAAACGGAACATCGTTGATCATTATCTGAAACCTTTAGCACAATATCTCGCGCTCCTGAATTAAATATTCCTGTTGATGTATCCGAAACGCCTGCTATTCCCCAGTTATAGTTCAATGAGTCAAAACCAGGGAAATTATAAATTGCAAATCCATCATCTTCCCCAGGGCAACTCACGTCGCGCATTTGAATAGTCGGTATTGACTGACCTTGCGAATTAGTTGCAGGCAATGTTCGCGGAATCACTTGCAATGTGTCTCTGAAATTACATCCTGAAATGGTCATTGAATGTACTTCATAATTGCCGAATTGTGCAATGGAATAGGGTCCTGATGCATTGAAAACTTGATTATTTGCCAAGTTCTTCCACTCTGAATATTGAATGGGATAATTGGATTGAATTTCTGGATCGAGGGTTATAGGTTCGCCACAAAAGAGAAATGTATCTGCAGGAAGTCCAAAAACAACGTCCTGAACCGGATAGAAATAACTGATTGAATCGACACAAGTGCCAATAGTTCCAGCAAGACTAATAGTTGTGCTGTTTTGAGGAATATAATTGAAAACATTGGTGCTGTCGTTTTGCAGAACGCCGTCTACATACCAACGATAATCGTCAAAACCTGTTGTTGTATAGCAGGAAATTGGAAATGTTGGATGGCAATACGGAGTTGTTGGAGGTTCGGGAAGGACGAGGTAAATAGGGTTTTCGCAATTGGGATCGTAAATGGCGAAATTGTCGAAAAGGTAACGCGATTGAAAGGTCACATCGTGAGGACCTGAATAGTTAATGGAATCGAGCGGACTGAAGTTACCAATCATTAACCACTGTTCGCCATTTCCAATAATGTCTTGCTCAACGGTTAATCCTGTATCAGAGATAATTTGTCCTGCAGGTGTAACCGATGTGGGTGTAATGGAATCGACTGGAATATTGGTATACGCACCTTCCCAATTGGGAGGATTTGGACTCAAATAAACACCCAATTGATCTTGCCAAACATTGGCAGTAGTTAGCTCTCCGCTTGGATGAGCTGCAGCAACGGTATAGCGCAAACGATAGGTTTTCCCATGCATTAAAGGACGAGCCAATTTCACATACATGTATTCACGTAAATCGCTGTAAGAGGAATTTCCGTATGTAGTTTTTAGGATGAGCGCACCACTTCTTACAACCCCATTAATGGCAGCATAGGAAGTATTCACTGTTGAGCCAAAAAGTGGAACATTGCAACGCCAAGAAGCGGTGTGACCAAAAGAAAATCCGCTTTGAAAATTCCAGCCGCTTGGTTGTGTTATTTGCGCTTGACCCGTTGACCAGCCAGAACCAAAGCTTCCAAACGTATGGTATGAACTAGCAGAACAAGTGGGAGATGATCCCGAAAAAATAAATCCATTCAGATTTCCACTTGGAACCAAATTGTAAGGTCCATTAAACGACCAACCCGCATTTGATCCGCTAATTGCACCCGTTGGACTTATGGTAATATCATCATTATAGTTTACCTGAGCTTGAACAGAAATGAGGAAAATCAGGAAAACTGAAAGCGTTAAAAATAAAAATCGCATGCGTCAAATTTATAAAATTCAAGCATTTGATTTTGTATTTAACATCAAGG
>CAXNGM010000043.1:0-10462 GCA_964201695.1 Bacteroidia bacterium
TCAAGCTTCAGGTGTTTATTCAATGATGATGATTACTTCTCAAGGTGTTCAAACACAATTGATCAGCATCAATCGTTAATCAACTCAAAACATTTTTAAGAAAAACCGGGAAGAAATTCCCGGTTTTTCTATTTTTACACGATTATGAAACAAACACTCCTTCTATCACTTCTATTTTCAGGAATTTTATCTGCACAGGTTTTAGATAATAAACGTCCTTTACCTTCAGTAGATATTAAAACACTCGATGGTAAATCATTCAATTCTGCCAATTTTGATAATGGCGGAAAACCGATGATTATTAATTTTTGGGCAACTTGGTGCAAACCCTGTATTGCCGAATTAACAAACATAGAAGAGGTTTACGAAGAATGGGTGAAAGAAACAGGTGTGAAAATAATTGCTGTTTCCATTGATGATTCCAGAAATGCTACAAAAGTGGCCCCATTTGTTAATGGAAGAGGTTGGACGTACGAAATTTATCTTGACGCTAATTCCGATTTAAAACGTGCACTCAATGTGAATAATCCACCTCAAACGTTTTTAATTAACGGGAATAAAGAAATTGTTTGGCAACACAACGGATATACCGAAGGCGATGAGAAAGAGCTTTATGAAATGGTTAAAAAGCTAGCCGAAGGAAAACCATTGAATTGAAATTTAGAATGAAATTTTATTTAAGAATCTTGTTATTGCTAATAATAGCAAGCAATTCAGTTTTAGCTCAAACAATTGAGCAAGGAGAATTACACGGTAATTTTCAATTAGATGCTCAATATTATAATCAAGATTCCTTGATTGGAGCTCCAAATGTTCCTGAGAAAATTTTAAGTAACGGGTTTATGAACCTTTGGTATTCAAAAGGAAATTTTACCGGAGGAATTCGTTATGAGAATTATTTGAATGTAATGCAGGGTTTCGATTCTCGTTATAAAGGATCTGGAATTCCGTTCAAGTTTGCTTCTTATAAAAATGACAAGTTGGAAGCAACAGCAGGTAATTTCTATGAGCAATTTGGCGGCGGAATGGTTTTACGTGCATACGAAGAACGAGGATTGGGATACGACAATGCTTTTGACGGATTTCGTGTTCGGTATCAACCTATAAAAGGACTTTATTTGAAAGGATTAATTGCTCGTCAACGTGCATTCTTTGCCTTAAGCCCAGGAATTATCCGTGCATTTGATTTGGAGGTAAATATGAATGAACTAGTTCCTCAACTTGAAAATGCAAAAACTGCAGTCATTTTTGGTGGTAGCGCCGTAAGTCGTTATCAAAAAGACCAATCCGATTTTTATAATCTTCCCGAAAATGTGGCTGCTTTCTCAGGTAGAATAAATATCATTCGTGGTAAATTCAATCTGCAATCGGAATATGGATATAAAATCAATGATCCGAATGCAACCAATAATACCATTTATCACCCAGGTCAAGCATTATCTTTAACAACAACGTATTCCACCAAAGGCCTCGGAATACTTTTATCTGCCAAACGCCTCGATAATTTTGATTTTCGCTCAGACAGAACTGCCACTGGAATTGGATCGAATGTGAATTTCTTGCCTGCAATGGCACAACAACATACATACAATTTGCCCGCAACTATTTATCCATACGCAACTCAGCCAAACGGCGAAATGGGATTTCAAGCAGAAGTCAATTATCGTTTAAAGAAGGGTTCCAAATTAGGCGGCAAGTATGGAACAGAAATAAAGGTGAATTTTTCTGGTACGAATGGTATTGTGAAAAATGCAGCTGAAAATGACACTTTAGGGTATACTTCTCCTTTTTTCGAAATTGGAAAACAGATGATTTTTCGTGATTTCCATATTGAAATACATCGAAAATTCAATGCAAAATGGAAGGCAACTGTTATGTATTTGAATTGGGTGTACAATAAAGATGTTATTCAAGGTTTGAGTGGATTCGGAACTATTTTCGCTGATATGGCTGTTGTGGATGTGGCATATAAAATCAATGCATCTCATACAATTCGTGTTGAAGCGCAGTCACTTTTAAGTAAGCAAGATTTTGGAAGTTGGGCAATGGGAATGATTGAATATACGTTTGCCCCAAATTGGTTTGTTGCGGTTATAGATCAATACAATTACGGCAACCCCGATTCAGACAAACAGATTCATTACATCACAGGAAATACGGGCTTCAATAAAAATGGTAATCGTATCATGCTTCAATACGGTCGTCAGCGAGCCGGTATCTTTTGTGTAGGCGGTGTGTGCCGAAATGTGCCTGCATCCAATGGATTTTCAATTTCCATAACAAGCAGTTTTTAATTCGAGATTTACCGATTTATTAATAAATTTAGTATTATGAAAAATACCCTTCTATTTTTCTCTGCATTGCTAGTAATAGCTTTTTCTAGCTGCGATAAAATTGATGCTCCGTATGGTCAAGCGGTAACAACAACTGCGGTTAATGATACAGAGGTAGTTATGCGTAAAGTTTTCATTGAAGATTTTACGGGTCAAACTTGTGGAAATTGTCCCAGAGCTGCTGAAGTACTAGAGCAGATTAGTCAATTAAGAGGTGATAAAATTGTTTCAATGGCATTGCATGTTGGGTATTTTGCTGAACCATCAGGCTCGTATTATTCTAATGATTATCGCACAACAATTGGAACTGAAATTGAGCAGAATTTTGGAAATGAAATAGCGGGACTTCCCAATGGCTTGGTTAATAGAAAATCGTTTGATGGTATTACCATTCTTTCAAAAGACGCATGGGAAGCAAAATCGAGTGAATTATTAGATTTGCCTCCAGAAGCATTTATGTGGATTACGCCAACATATTCTGCAACAGATCGCTCGTTGAATATTTCAGTTCGAACCAAGATACTTCAAGACATTGAAGAGGGCCTTAATATTATTTTCTATCTCACCGAAGATAGCATTGTTAGTGCACAGAAAGATTATAGTCTTCCAAGTCCATCATTAATTCAATCATACACACATCGTCACATGCTTCGTGCTGGCTTGAATGGTGCTTGGGGTGAATCGCTAAGCCCACAAACAACTTATGCGGTTGGTGAGGAATTTATCACAACGGCTTCATATTCTATTCCAACTACATGGAATGCCGACCATGTTTCTGTTGTTGCACTAATAACAAGGACATCATCCAAAGAAGTGGTTCAGGCCGAAGACATAGAGATTAACTGATGTCGATTTTTCGAATAGTTTTATTTTTTGCATTCGCTTTTCTGTCACCAATCTTAGGGTTTTCTCAGGATGCTACTACGAAAGTATTTCAAGGCGGATTACTTTTCGGCATCAATACCAGTCAAATTACTGGCGATAACTTAGCGGGTTATAATAAGCTAAGTCCAACGTTTGGTGCATTTGTTCGCATGAAAGTGGGTGAAAAATCCTCCCTTCAAATGGAAATGGACTATTTAGGAAAAGGAGCCCACAAGAATCTCCGTCCAAGCGATTCTATACCAACTTTATATTTATTACGCTTACACTATATCGAGGTGCCGCTTGTTTTTCAATACGATTACAACAAGAAACTAAATCTCGAAATTGGCCCTTCACTTGGCGTTTTTTTTGGGAGTAGGGAAGAGGATTTGGATGGTGACATGAGTGGAATTTATTCTTCTCGTGAACAATTTAAGCCGTTTGACCTTTCTTTCACTGTTGGAGGAACATGGAGGTTTAATGAGAAATGGTCTTTTAATGTACGATCAGCAAACAGCATCTTCCCCGTTCGAAACCATGATCAAAACACAAGTTATCGACTCAATAAAGGGCAATATACTTCCTGCATTATGGGTCGGTTTTTTGTTAATTTCTAAAGGATGAAAAAGCTAAAAATTGCTGTTGCGGTTACAGGTGCAAGTGGATCTGTTTATGCTCAGGTGCTTCTTGAAAAACTAAATGAACTGAGTAGTCAGATTCAGGAAATTGGGTTGGTGTTTTCGGATAATGCCAAAGATGTTTGGGAATTCGAACTTGGCGATAAATCCTATGAAAATCTTCCTTTTAAAACCTATGCAAAGAATGATTTTTTCGCACCGTTTGCTTCTGGGTCTGCTAAGTTTGATGTTGTAATCATTTGCCCATGTTCAATGGGAACTTTGGGCCGAATTGCCAATGGGTTTTCGGATGATTTAATGACCCGTGCTGCAGATGTAGCTCTCAAAGAAAGAAGGAAGTTGATTCTTGTTGTTCGTGATACACCCTATAGTCTCATTCATCTTCGTAACATGACTTCCATTACAGAAGCAGGAGGAATAATCTGTCCGGCTAGTCCATCATTCTATTCTAAACCCAATAATTTTGAAGAATTAGCAGCGACAGTAGTTGATCGCGTAATAGATCTAGCGGGTTTGGATCAACAAACTTATCGTTGGAGCTCCGATCAAGAATGAACGATTAGGAATCTGCGTTCGAGATAAAATCAATGTTCCTTTTCAATCCTAAAAACCCTGTTCGCTTTACCGCCGATTTACCAAAAACTCGATTAAAGGTTTCTTCGGTTAATTCTTGCCAATCGGCTTTTTTCATCCCTATCATTTCTGAATCTGCGTCAAATGCGGGTTCTTGATGTTGCTTAGAAAATCTATTCCAAGGACAAACAGTCTGGCAAACATCGCAACCAAACATCCAATCATCGAATTTGCCTTTCCAAGATGAGGGTATTTGATCTTTTAATTCGATGGTGAAATAGGAAATACATTTACTTCCATTTACTACATGTGGCTCAACGATTGCCTCTGTTGGACAAGCATCGATACATCGTGTACAAGAACCACAATAATCTTTAATTGGACCATCAGCTTCAAGATTCAAATCCAGAATCAATTCAGCAATAAAGAAAAATGAACCTTGCTGTTTATTAATCAGATTTGAGTTTTTTCCAATCCATCCTAATCCACTTCGTTTGGCCCAAGCTTTATCCATTATGGGAGCGGAGTCAACAAAAACTCGTCCTTCAACTTCCCCAATTTGCAAACGGATTTGATCTAAGAATAGAAAGAGTTTACGTTTAATAACGAAATGATAATCCTCTCCCATCGCATACATCGATAATTTAGGAGATTCAGGATCATCTTGAATTGAATCGGTGTAGTAGTTAAATAAAAGTGAAATTACTGATTTTGCACCTGGAACAAGTTGTCGTGGATCAATGCGCTTATCGAAATGATTTTCCATGTAGCTCATTTGACCATGCATTCCTTTGTTTAACCATTTTTCAAGTTGAAATGCTTCCTCGCTTAATTGCTCGGCTTTAGAAATGCCACAGAAATCAAAACCAAGATTCTTTGCAATCGATTTAACGATTGAAGTACGATTATTGGCAAGAATATCAGTAGTAGTCAAATCAAATGAATGTTAATCAATCATCAAATAAACCACCTTGTTTATTGAAGCGGCTCATTCCTAGATGTCGGTATGCTAAATCGGTAACTTCTCTTCCACGCGGAGTTCGAACAATAAATCCCTCCTGAATTAAAAAAGGTTCGTAAACTTCTTCGATTGTTTCTGCATCTTCTCCACACGCGGTTGCTATGGTAGTAACTCCAACTGGGCCACCTTTAAATTTTTGGATGATAGTGCTTAAAATACGATTGTCCATTTCGTCCAAACCATATTTATCTACATTCAAGGCATCAAGAGCAAGGTTGGTAATTTCTAACGTGATAGTTCCATTTCCTTTAACCATTGCGAAATCCCTAACACGTCGTAACAGTGCATTTGCAATTCTTGGTGTTCCTCTGCTTCTCCCCGCAATTTCTTTCGACGAGGCATCATTGATTTCAATTTGAAGTATTCCAGCAGCCCGATGCACAATTTTAGTTAGCAATTTCGCATCATAATAGTTCAATCGGGAATTAATACCAAATCGAGCTCTTAATGGTGCGGTGAGCAATCCCGAGCGGGTAGTTGCGCCAATCAATGTAAATGGATTTAAACTGATTTGGATTGAACGGGCATTGGGGCCTGTTTCAATCATGATATCAATTTTATAATCTTCCATCGCCGAATACAAATACTCTTCAATGACAGGACTCAATCGGTGAATCTCATCAATGAATAATACATCATGAGGATCAAGATTGGTTAATAAGCCTGCAAGATCTCCGGGTTTATCTAAAACGGGACCGGATGTAACTTTAAAACCAACTCCCAATTCATTCGCAATAATGTTGGCTAATGTAGTTTTACCCAATCCTGGTGGACCATGAAGTAAAACATGATCCAATGCTTCTTCGCGCATTTTAGCCGCTGCAACAAATACCATCAAATTATCGAGCACGTGAGGCTGACCTGTAAAGTCATCAAAACTCGCAGGTCTTAAAACTTTTTCAATTTCCTTGTCTTTGGAAGTTAAGTTATTAAGTTCAGGATCGAGATTGGGATTCATGTTGGCAAGTTACATTGGAATTGGTTCCAAAAAAAACGTCCTTCTGGTTTGGAAGGACGTTTTTATAAAATTCTATTCAGGAGAACTTAATGCGCACCTTCAGCAATTTCTTTTTCAGTCATTGGTTCATTCTGAGGAACGAAATCTTCAGTACGATCTGGTTTACTATAATCATAAGCCCAACGGTGAACTTCTGGAATTGCACCTGGCCAATTTCCATGAATGTGTTCAACAGGAGCTGTCCATTCCAATGTGTTTGATTTCCATGGATTTTGAGGAGCTTTCTGACCTTTAAAAATACTGTAGAAGAAATTGAATAAGAAAATAATTTGACCCGATGCTGATAATATAGCAAACCAAGTAACCATTACATTGATATCAACCAAATCATCGAAGATTGGGAATTCAGTAAAAGTATAATAACGACGAGGTACACCTGCAAGTCCTAAGAAGTGCATTGGGAAGAAAACTCCGTATGCACCAACAAATGTTATCCAAAAGTGTGCATAACCCAATTTCTTATTCATCATTTTTCCAAACATTCTCGGGAACCAATGATAAACTCCTGCTAACATTCCAAAAATAGCCGCAGAACCCATCACCAAGTGAAAGTGAGCAACTACGAAATAGGTGTCATGTACATTTATATCCAACGCAGAGTCACCTAAAATAATTCCAGTAACACCTCCTGTGATGAAGAAAGAAACCAATCCAATGGCAAAAAGCATTGCAGGAGTGAACTTTAAATCGCCTTTCCAAAGTGTTGTAATATAATTGAACGCTTTAACAGCCGAAGGAATTGCAACAAGAAGGGTTGTAAATACGAACACAGAACCCAAGAATGGATTCATACCTGTAATGAACATGTGATGTCCCCAAACAACAAACGATAAGAATGCAATTCCTAAAATAGATGCAATCATTGCACGGTAACCGAAAATTGGTTTACGTGAATTTGTTGCAATAACTTCAGACGTAATTCCCAAAGCGGGGAGAAGAACAATGTAAACTTCAGGATGACCTAAGAACCAAAACAAGTGTTCGTATAAGATCGGACTGCCACCATTGTATTCCAATGCTTGTCCACCGATATATATATCACTTAAGTAAAAGCTTGTACCAAAACTACGATCGAAAATCAATAGAAGAACAGCAGCAAACAATACTGGGAAAGAAAGTACACCCAAAATGGCAGTAACCAAGAATGCCCAAATTGTTAAGGGAAGTCGTGTCATTGACATTCCTTTCGTACGTAAGTTAATAACTGTTACAATATAATTTAAGGAACCAAGTAATGAGGAAACTACAAATAATGACATGGAAACTAACCAAAGAGTCATTCCTAAACCAGAACCTGGCATAGCTTGAGGTAACGCACTTAATGGAGGGTAAACTGTCCAACCGCCGGAAGCTGGTCCTGATTCGATAACTAATGAAAACATCATTACCGAAACAGATGAGAAGAAGAACCAGAACGAAAGCATGTTCAAGAAACCTGATGCCATGTCTCTAGCTCCAATTTGAAGAGGAATAAGTAGATTCGAAAAAGTACCACTCAAGCCACCAGTTAATACAAAGAATACCATGATAGTTCCATGGATCGTAACAAGTGCTAAATAGAAATTAGGATCAAGAATTCCACCTGGCGCCCATTTACCTAAAATTGGTTCTAAGAATGGAAAACTTTTTCCTGGCCAAGCAAGTTGTAAACGAAAAACAAGAGACATTAACATTGCCAAAACACCCATGAATACAGCAGTAATCAAGAATTGTTTAGCAATCATCTTATGGTCTTGCGAGAAAATATACTTGCTAATAAATGTGTCATGATGCTCATGATCGTCGTGATCGTGATGAGCGTGACCGTGTTCTACATGAGCTACATCTTGAGTTGCATGCTCAACATTTTGTGTGTTATCCATTTCTAACATTTTGCTCTCTTTGAATTATTATTTGACTGAAGCAATAAGCTTTTTTAGTGTGAAGACTTAGGCATAACAACCTGTGCAGTAATTTTGTTTTCGACAACAACAGAATCTTTAGCAGTTGAAGAATCTGTTGATTTTGTTTGAGCAGTAACAGCTTGTTTTTGCATCCAAGTCTGTTGTTCAGCAATCCATTTGTTATATTCTTCTTGTGTATCAACTATAATATCCATTTGCATATTGAAATGCGAAGCTCCACAAACCTTGTTACACAAAAGAATGTAGTTGAACTTGTCATTTTTCAATTTACCACGCATTTCTTTGGTGGTAATGGTAGGTGTAAATTCAAATGTTGTTTCCATACCTGGTACGCAGTTCATCTGTGCGCGGAAATGCGGCATGAACGCACTGTGAATTACATCACGCGAACGAAATTTAAATAAAACCGGTTTACCTAATACAAGGTGAAATTCACCTTTGACAATTATATCATCGTCCGCTTTTGAATCAGATATTAAACCTAAGTCATTGCCTTCTCCAATTTTACGGAAATCAGACTTGCCTAAAACATTATCCTTTCCAGCATATCGAGCTGTCCAATCGAATTGTTTTGAATAAAGTTCAACAACCATTGCATCTTTAGATCCTGGATAAATAACATCGCTCCATACCGTTAATCCGTAAGCAATTAAGCCTGATAATACGATTGCAGGAATAATTGTCCAAATCATTTCAAGTTTATTACTGTGAGCAAAATATACTGCTCTTCTACCTTTTACACTTACGTTTTTGTATATCTGGTAAACCATAATGATATGGGTCAGGACAAAAACAAATGCAATTACAGCAGTAGTAACGTTAAATAGATTGTCTATTTCAGGACCATGAGCGGATGCTGCTTCGGGAAGAAGTTTGTCTTTGTATTTAAAGAATTGCCAAGCGCAAAATCCAAGGAAAGCTATTAAAAATAATACCCAAAGTGCTGCTTGATTGCGTCCTTCCGCTTCTGTGATTACATCATCTTTGCGGCCACCACGCAGATCAGCAGAAAGATTGTAAATGGACATCACCCGACTTGCGGCGATTACAAACAATACAATTACAGCCAGAACAAGAAGTGTCATATGGTTGGATTTCTGTTGAAAAAATTCGAATTAAATATGATGATGAACGCTTTCCTGATAAAAAACGTGGTTTGTGTTTGAAATTGGACGGCTTGCTAATTTTCTTAAAACAACGAATAAAAACAAACCTAAGAATCCTAACATTGTTCCTATTTCAATCCAATCTAAGTGCCAATGTTCTTTCATTGTTCCTGGCATAATCATTACAAAATTATCGCTCCAGTGACCAATTAAAATTACAATACCTACAAAGAATAGCAAATTGAATTTGCGTTTATTTCCACGTTTCATCAAAACAAGGAAAGGAAAGAAAAAGTTTAAAAATAGATTCAAAATAAAGATGAATTTGTAATTTTTAAAACGATCCATGTAATATGTTACTTCTTCAGGAATGTTAGAATACCAAATAAGAAGGTACTGAGATGTCCATAGGTATGTCCAGAAAATAGAAAATGCGAACATGAATTTACCTAAGTCATGAATATGGTTATCGTTTACTTCTGGCAATAGACCTTGGTTTTTCAAATGAAGCGTAACCAAAGTAATCATTGTTAAAGCACTTACAAAGAAACCAGCAAAAGTATACCATCCGAATAGTGTACTAAACCAATGCGTATCTATTGACATAATCCAATCCCAAGCAGAAGTAGATGAAGTAACTGCGAAGAAAACTAAAAACCAAGCGGCTAAACTCTGACTGCTTTTCCAATTGGTAACATCTAAATTTTGCTCTTCCATTTGTGATTTTTTCATGAAAGCACGAAGAAACAAAATCCAACCTCCCAGATAAACTAGGGTACGTATTATAAAAAATGGAGCATTTAAAAAGCTGCTTTTTCCAGCGATGATTTCATCATAATGATGACCATGGTTAAGAGAAGCATCTGTAACTTCAGGATCAGCCCAATGGTAAATATGATTAAAATGCAATGCTGATAGTATAGTTACAATTGCCATAAATGCAGCGCCTACAGGTAAGTAACTAGCAATTGCTTCCATAGGACGTTTAACAACTGCCGACCAACC
>CAXNGM010000044.1:0-10408 GCA_964201695.1 Bacteroidia bacterium
CAATGGCAATTTTTTGGATTGAGCTCACATGAACTGGTTGATAGTATAACTGTAATTTGGCCAAGTAAATGGCGAGATGTGTTTTATAACCTACCTGTAAATCAGGAATTAATAATTGAAGAAGGCTCTTCATTGGTTAATCAAATTCAAACTATTGGATCTTCAACTATCTGTGAAGGCGATAGTTTAGTCTTGGATGCCGGTGAATGGGAATATTATTTATGGTCAAATGGATCTACAGATCGATATATAACTGTTAATCAATCTGGAGTATATTCAGTTGAAGTAACAGTCGGAGTATTTTCAGTACTGACCCCACCTATACTTATTGAAATAAATCCTCTGCCGTCCATAACAATCGAATCTTTTGATCCTCCTTGCTTTGGAGAAAGTGATGGTTATATTAATATAGTAAATAATGGAATTAACGATGTTGAACAAGTTGTTTGGTCCGATAGTGCTTTTGGATCTCAGCGTGTAGATTTGGCTGCAGGGGAATATGCTTTTATGCTTACTGATACAGTGGGCTGCTCTATTTCTCAAACTGTATTTCTAAATCAGCCAGATTCAATTATATTTCACGCTGAGTTTAATCAAACTACGTGTCCAAATAGTTGGTCTGGTTTCATAGTTGTCGAAGGCGGAACAATACCTTATCAGTATCATTGGGATTTCTTTTATGATGGAGAAATAACTCCTTTCTTATCGATTGAAGACGAAGAATTTTCTTGCTTGCAGTCCCAACTTACCATCCATGCAACATTTCAAATAACAGATGCGCAAGGATGCTATAAAATTGGTTTTCAGGATTTGCAAGGTTTAGTAGGTTTGGACGATTTTGAAGTTGATAAGGAAGTTATTTTTCCTAATCCAGTTCAGCAATTACTTAATCTCAATTTGGAAATAGCCATTCAAAAACTGGATCTTCTAGACGTGAGTGGAAGACTCATTCAGTCTTACTCTTTAACCAATTCTAATGTTCAACAAGTGGATGTTTCTTCTCTTGCCCGCGGGTTTTACTTAATTAGTTTCATACAAGACAATGCCACAGTATTCAAAAGATTTATCAAGGATTAAACAAAGTAAAAAATGCAGCCAGGGTAACCCGACTGCATTTTAATTGAATCTGTTTTGTTGATTTATTCAGTCACTTGAACTTTAAACGTAGTATTTTTCTCAGAATCACTCAATTGGATAAAGTAAAGTCCGGAAGAAAGATTGAACGTTGAAATAGAATACAATCCATTAGCAACCGGATTCACTAGTTCCGTTCTTATCAACTGTCCATTCATAGCAAATAGATTCATCTGCAATTTCTCCAAATTACCTTGAATCCTAACAAAGAGCTCATCACCTGCTAAGACTGGATTTGGATATGTCATTTTTACTTCTAATTGCGTTGGTAAGTCATTAAATCCTATGCTGTTAGTGTCCAGAAGTAAATCAAAATAGGAAGTATTGTTACTTGCAAATTGAGTATTGCCATGTAAATCAATCGCTCCACTTATATAAACTGGAATGTTAAGTACATCAATACTTTGAAATCCTAAATCGAATGATGCTAAATACGTTTGCTGATTAATCCAGTAAGAGGCATCTTCGTTGAAAGTTAACAACGATTCAGCTGCAGTATTTCCGGGGAAAGTAAAAATTGGAATACTACTTTCATCCATTCCTTCATCAAAAATGCTGATGAACTTTAGTGCCTCAGGACCTACTTCTTGAGGTGTTAATTCATACGCGTTTGAAGTTATGATTGAAACGGAAGGCTGTCGTGTATCTACGAAAGCTGCTGTATTGGATTCTCCTGAAAATTGGATGTTGCCTGCCTCATCTTGTCCTAAAGCAAACGAGAAACTTATACTTCCCGGCTCACCGATATTTCCAATTACATTATAGGATGCAAGAAATGTTGTGTCATTTAACCATAAACTTAAGCTCGGATTGAAAGCGAGAGCGGCAGCAACAGGAGCAGGGCTTATTATAATTGATGGGTTTAATGATGAATTCATTGGTTCATCGTATGTCACCTCTACTTGAAACGTGCCATTTCCAACTAAACTCATGTTTATCATTGAATTAGAAACGGTGTTGTTTACAAGACTAGGATTTTGGGTATCGATATTAAATAGATCGTTTTGAAAATGGATTTTTTGCTCATTAGCAGTTAAATCTAATCCGCCAGAGACCTTTACACCGATATTTAGAATAGTTGTATCTAAATCGGATACAAAAAATGAAATCTGACAAGTTCTAGCACTGCTCCAGTTTATACCTGATGATGTTAAAGAAGCGCTTGAAGCGGGATTTAAAAACTCAATTTCTGGCTGAGAAAGTTGATCCATGTCTTCATTATACGTAATGATTATGTTGACAAAACTTTCTGCTAACTGATCCGATACAATATCTTGATCGATAGTAACTGATTGCACAAAAGGTAATCCTGCGTTAATGAGTCCTTCAGCAAATTGAAATGCATTTGGGCCGATGAACATGCCCATGTTTCGCCCAGGAAGATCATCCTGTGGTGGATGAATTCCTCCCCAGATCCTTGAAAGACTGCATTGATCTGACGCATCCTGATAGGTAGCCCACTGAATAGTAATATCTGAACTCGGGCCTTCTTCAAAGTGCAGGAAGGTATTTTGCTCGGCATGAAATTCACACATACCACCAGGAAAGAATGGATCTCCTGTCATTAATGTCATCAATTCCGCAGCGCTGCGAGAAAAGGTGGAATGTCCAGATACGAATCCGGCAAAGGGTGGTGTTACAAAACTGGAACGCTGGTAAGGCCACCAGTTCTCAGCCAGAATCCAACCTGCTCCAGCCATATCTACCAAAGGATCGGCAATGAAATCGTGCCCTTTCCAAGTAAATAGCTTAATCTTATACAGGTGTTCGTTGTTTGGGCCAGCCAAAGAATCGCCCGGCAAAACTTGCTCAACATAACCGGAAATAAGAGGTGTTCCAGCAGGATGATAAAATGGTAATTGAGGGTCAGAGCACTGACCTTTTCCACACATCCAACGGATGATTGATACCGGTCGTGGAGAATCGTACCAACCTTTTGCGCTCCATGCACTGACAGCTGCATCGTGCATCGCTCCTGCAAGGGTAAAATAAGAGCGGATATTCCAATCAAGTTCATTCAAAGTATCACCTTGTCCTCCCCAACGTTTCTCGAAATCAGGATGATCGTTTACATAATTTAGAATCGAGAACCAATGCCCAGGAGGCGTTTCGGAATTCGGCCCATCGGCCCAAAACTCAGCCAACACCCGAGCATAATCTCCTCTTTTGACAATGTTTGGTTCGTAGGGTAATCCTGTTTTCGGGTTCAATGTTCGGCCTTGTCCAATATCACCACCTTCAATGAAATCGTAGAAATTAGAATCTGCCGAATAGGTTGTTGGATACAATTGAATATTGCCAAGCGATGCAGGTGAAATATCCCACATCACCTGATCGGTAGTATCGTGGTGCGATTGCCAGATACTTACCATGAGATATCCTTTTTTGTATTCAGAAGTCAACCCGGCCAAATCGTTTGTGTCGAGCAATGGCGGAGCTCCCGGATCGAGGTAAACCTGATAATCGTTGCTGTTTCGGTTGTACGTGGTTTTGTGAGAATCATTGAGAGCAAATGGATGGACATTGCCCCATTCAGCACTCAGAAATGGAGGTGAGATGTTGTATACATTTCCGCTCTGGTCAATATACTGATCTAAGAAAATCTGTTGCCACCTGTTCGGATCAACTAAATTACTATCGCCAGCATGATTGGCATAAAAGGGCGGATTGACTGGTGCGTAATATTGATTCGCATAATTGCCCTGCTGATTGGAACCATCTGTAAAGCCATATGAAATATAACTAGCCGCAATGTAATTTCCCAATGCAGCAGGTGAACCTGTAGAATAATCCTGTGACATGAAACTGGTCGAATATCCCAGAGAAGTCATCATTGAATCGAGCGGCGGTAAGGAAATTTCCGCTCCAGGCGAATTCTGAAAACGGGAGCGAATTACCCTATAGGCTGCATAACTTATGGCTTCATCTTGAGCTGCAACTTTATCTACAGGAGGTAAAATCCCGCTGTAATTACATGTATAGTTTCCTACCGTTTTTCCAAGTAAATAAGGAGAAGCCGTTGAGTCAAATGCTGCCCATGCATCATACATAGCTGCCGAAATGTGAAAAATATTCCGGGCATGAATGGTGGGACGAGCCAAGTCTTTTCGGATGCAGGTCAGAAGGGCTTCATTCCACTTGCGGGCAACACTGTGTTGGGCTTTCACCGGAACCGTCATGCAAACTGCAACGCAAAAGCAGACAAATTGTATAAACCTGATATTTATTTTTAAGTAGCCGTGTTTCATGCAGTGCGAATTAGGATTCGTGTTGATTATATTTTGAAATATATAATTAAATAGTCGAAATGCTAAGTAATAAATATTAAAAATTAATCAAATACATAAAAAAAAGAATATTAATAAAGAAAACTATTCGCTTGTTTTGATATTAAGGGAAGTTAACTCGGGAATCCCCATGATTTTTTATGCTATTTTTGATTGTTGAATCAAGGCTATTAAATTTCTGATTCTATTATTTAATCTCATTTAAGATGTTAACGGACCTGTTGGATTTGAAGAAATAAAATTCATCTCCTGTAATTTTCATGCAACATGTTTATTAATACTATGTTTCTTATCTTGTCGACAAAAAAAACACGCTCATGAACTGGTTAGAAACCATCTTAGAACTTCTTAAATACAGTGTTCCTTTGCTCATCGTCTTTGGATTCATCTATTTTATTTTGAATAATTATCTTCAGGAGAATTTCAAACTGCGTTCGCTCGATTTAAAACTGACAAATCAATCGGCCATAACGCCCATTCGCATTCAAGCATACGAACGTATCATTGTTTATCTTGAACGCATAACTCCCAATAATATGGTGATGCGTATTCACTCGCCCGGTATGTCTGCTCGAACTCTGCATTCGGAGATTTTAAAAACCATTCGTAGCGAATTCGATCATAACATTGCTCAACAAATGTATATGTCTAATGCATCTTGGGAACTCGTGAAAAGTGCCAAGGAAGAGATGGTGAAACTCGTAAATGCAGCAGCATATAAAGTTGGCGATTCACCCGAAGGATTGGAATTAGCGAAGCTCTTGCTGGAAATTTCAGGCAACGTTGAAAAACTCCCTACACAAATTGCATTGGAATATGTGAAAAAGGAGATTCGTCAATCGTTTTAAATGCATATTTTATTTGATCTCATTATTTTAAGATGAAAACATTTTCAAAATTCGGCATACTCATGCTTGGAATTATCATGCAGCAAGAAGCAAATGCACAATTAACATATCCTCAAACTCGTAAAACCGATGTGATTGAGGACTACCATGGAACTAAAGTAGCCGATCCATACCGTTGGCTCGAAAATGATACTTCTGAAGAAACAAAAGCATGGGTGAAAGCCGAAAATGAAGTCACCAATGCATATCTATCCAAAATCCCATACCGAAATAAAATTCGTGATCGCATAAACGAACTACTCAATTATCCAAGATATTCAGCGCCATTTAGTGCGGGTAAATATTATTTATATAGCAAAAACGACGGACTCCAAAACCAAAGTGTGTATTACCGTCAGGATGGACTTTCTGGCGAACCGGTTGAGTTTTTAGATCCCAACAAATTGGCTGCAGATGGAACAGCATCGGCGGGTTTTGCTGGAATATCAACCGATAAAAAATACATTGCATATACCGTGAGTCGTGCAGGAAGCGACTGGTCTGAAATGCGCATTCGTGAAATTGCAACCGGGAAAGATTTACCTGATGTTATTCAATATGTGAAATTTTCAGGAGCGTCATTTGTCGGCAATGGATTTTATTATTCTCGTTATCCATCGCCTGAAAAAGGGCAGGAGCTTTCTGGTCAAAACCAGTTTCATTCCATTTACTACCATCAATTGGGCGATTCTCAAGACCGCGATCGTTTGATATTCATCGATAAAGCCAATCCGCTGCGTTACCATTCTGCTTCTGCAACCGAAGACGAGCATTTTTTGTTGCTTTCAATCAGTGAAGGAACCGATGGAAATGAAACTTGGATTCGTGATTTGAAAGCAGGCGAAGAATCCTTTCATCCACTCATCAGCAAATTCGATTTTGTGAGTAATGTAGTCGATAATGATGGAGATAAACTTTTGGTTCATACCAACATCGATGCTCCCAATTATCGCTTGGTTTTGATTGATCCGAAAAATCCCGAAAAATCCAATTGGAAAAACATCATTCCCGAAAGTGGAAATTTGCTAAAAGGTGTTTCTACTTGCGGTGGTAAATTGTTTGCAGAGTACCTCAAGGATGTTAATTCACAGGTGTTTCAATACAGTAGAACTGGCAAGATGGAACATGAAATTACACTTCCAGGTGTTGGAGCAGCAGGAGGATTTGGCGGTTATAAAAATGAAACCTTTTGCTTTTACACCTTTACATCATTCAACTACCCACCAACCATTTTCAAATACGACATTGCTTCAGGTAAATCGTCCGTTTTTAGAAAATCGGAAGTGAAATTCAATCCCGAAGATTATGAGGTAAAACAGGTGTTTGCGCCAAGTAAAGATGGGACGAAGGTTCCGATGTTTGTGGTTCATAAAAAAGGAATTACCCTCGATGGACAAAATCCAACCTTATTGTATGCTTATGGAGGATTCAACATTAGTTTGGAACCTGGTTTTTCGGCAACACGCGTTCCGTTTTTGGAAAATGGAGGAGTGTATGTGATGGCTAATCTTCGCGGTGGAGGTGAATATGGCGAAACCTGGCACCGTGCAGGAATGATGGAGAAAAAACAAAATGTATTTGACGATTTCATTGCCTGTGCCGAATGGTTGCAAGCCAATAAATATACATCCAAAGAAAAGCTTGCCATTCAAGGCGGTTCTAACGGCGGATTATTGGTGGGCGCTGTTATGACACAACGTCCCGATTTGTTTGCAGCTTGTATTCCACAAGTGGGAGTTATGGATATGTTGCGTTTCCAAAAATTTACCGTTGGTTGGGGTTGGGTGGATGAATATGGTTCATCCGACGATGCTAAAATGTTTCCCGTGCTTTGTGGGTATTCGCCTTTACACAACATCAAAGAAGTTGCATATCCAGCAACCATGGTCATGACAGCTGATCACGACGATCGTGTTGTCCCTGCTCATTCGTTTAAGTTCATTGCTACTCTGCAAGACAAACACACAGGGGCAAATCCCGTTTTAATTCGTATTGAAACCAATGCTGGCCATGGAGCGGGAACAGCATTGAATAAATCCGTAGAACAAGCCGCCGATATTTACTCCTTCATTTTTTATTCAACAAAATCGCCAGTGCGCTATTAATTATGCAAGAACCCGAAGAATTTCAGGAATTAACCGACGCCAATTTTTTCACTGTTGCGGAAGTGTATCAACTTACCGAAATGGTGAACGAAACCTTGGCAAAAGTGACTTATCATTACTGGGTAAACCGAGCCAATGATCAATTATTCGAAGTGCTCGATTGGATTACTTTTGAATTTCAGAGCGGAAAAAATTTGTCAATAACAGCTGGGGAAGAATCCGACGGAATTAAACTGGCAGAGCCAAACATTGACGCAGAGCGCAAACGCATCGAAGAAGAATTTAAAGGAGTCGTTACCATTGAATCGCGCGATGCATCTAAAATTAAGTATTGGAAAGACACCATTGGCAAATCGATAACACCTTCTTTCATTAAACATGAAGGAAGAGTATTGAATGAAAGTATCGTTCTGAAATTTGAGGAAGCTGAACCAGTAGAGATTTTTTTAGGATTGGAAGGATTGGAAGTTGATGAATATGATGATGAATTAGAAAACTGAGTATGACCAAAGCAAAAAAGCAACAAGAAGCGAATAAACCGAAACGGAATCCTGTGTTTGATGGAGTGTGTTTGGCGAGTGCATACATTATGCAAGACGGTAACCCGGTAGGTTTTATGTACCGAGAGAAACCTGAGGAAGAATTGGATTCAGGTTGGCGCTTTTTATCTGGCGAAGAAGATGATGACTACCTCGACAATGAAGACAATTATGGAGTTTACGATATTGAAGCGGTTATACTAGTAGATCCTGCTATTAAACAGTATTTAAAACTGCCATATGGTGCGGAACTGGAGCGAAAAGACGATCATTTTATTGAGCTGATTGAAGAATAAGTAGCTGATTCTGTTTGAAATCTTGATTCGACAATAAAAAATTCTCCATTTTCAATTTATCTTTTGTTTTAAAGTCTTGCTTTTTCCTATCATTGTCACATGAATCAATACCTCGTCGATCTGGATTTGCCTCTCGAAATGACCGAAGAGTTTATTTCCTTAATTCCCCAGCAGCAGCGACAAATTCATGATTTGATGCATGGAGGAATTGTCCTTTCGTATGCATTATCGCAAGACCATACCAAAGTTTGGGCAACGATCAATGCTGAATCCGAAACAGAGGTTCATGAAATTTTAGAATCGATGCCGCTAATCGATTTTATGGAACCAAAGATTTACGAGTTGGAGTTTTATAATGCAACAGGGGATGGGCTTCCGGCTATATCGTTGAATTAACAAATATTAATTACGGATTACGAATTACGGATTACGGATTAACAATTACGGATTAGATGGTTGGACGAATCGAGTTTAACTCTTCGGAAATAATCTTTTCTGAAAATGATTTAATCATTTCTCGGACTCTTCTGAACTCGGATTTTTTATCCGTTTCGTTTCCAATAAATTTTGATGGATCTGGGAAGTTCTGATGGATTCTTATTGCCTTGCTTGGGAAATAGGGGCAATTTTCTTTGGCATTGTCGCAGACGGTAATGATTAAATCGAAAACGATTTTGGCGTATTCATCGATGTGGTTGGAAGTATGTTGCGAAATATCGATTCCATCTTCAAGCATTGTTTCAACAGCTTGTTGATTGAGTCCGTGAGTTTCGATGCCTGCGCTGTAAATACGAGCATTTTCTTTTGCAAAATGTCGCAAATATCCTTCAGCCATCTGACTGCGACAACTGTTTCCAGTGCAAAGAACTAAGATGTTTTTCATGGATCTATTAAACGAAAAGCCAGATAATGTTTATAATGCAAAATTTAGGATCGAACCCCCAGATCAACTGAAGAATTGTAATTGAAACCGTAATGATTATCGGCTTCTTGTAACGGAGTATAAATTCTTTCATAGTATCAACAACAACCGCTTTTGGGGTCGCAATGTGAAGTGTTTACAGATAAATCAGCCATGTTTATTCTTGGCTTTGTTTGAGGAATTCCGCAATGATCATCGGCCAGACAATTGGTTTGTTTGGCGGTTAAAACGAATTCAAATCCATTAAAGTCCAAACCGAATTTCCCGATGGTTTCGGATTGGAATTCCATTTCAATATCTAGATCTTCATTTTTGAAAAGATATTCTGATGACGAAATGATGCGAAGTAGTTTTTGAGGTTCAAGTCGGTGTTCCATATCGTCGGCTAACCAAACCTGAAAATTGATGTGTTTTTCGGTTCGTTCTTTTCCACCACAATCGAGAAAGTTTTTGGTAATTAAGCCACATTCGGTAATGTGAAAATGGCTTGGAATTGAAATTCCATGAATGTCTTTAATATTCATGGAAGATAATTCGAATAAATGCTCTTTGAATTCGGAAATTTTCATGACTTTAATTTTAGCAACATTGATTTCTTTGATTTGAAATCGTTGTTGTGATGTTTGTTAAAAATGAAATGAACTCAGCAATCGTATTTTCGTTGATGCAATAACAGATGGAATTTCCTTCGATGTTTCCTTTTATAATTCCTGCAGATTTTAATTCTTTCAAATGTTGCGAAACGGTTGCTTGAGCCAATGGGAGTTCGGAAACAATATCACCACAAACACATTCTTTTTGCTGAAGTAAATATTCAATAATAGCTAAACGTGCAGGATGACCTAATGCTTTGGCAATGTTTGCAAGCGAATTTTGTTGTTCATTAAAATGTGCTGTTTTACTTATTCCCATAACCGAAAGCCTATCGCAATATTACGATAAAGATGATTTGGAAATACCTTTTTAGAAGAATTTAATTTGCGGATTTAATTCATTTATCATCAGAAAATGAATTAATGTTTGAACCAATAATTTGTTTGAATTCAAAAGTGGAACAGCGCCACCCAAAAAATCTTCAATTAATTTTCAAAAAACATTTGGAAGTTTAAAACAAATAGTCCAGGACAAGTCCAAAACTCCCCTGCCCGGTGTAAACGTAGCAAATGCAGTCGAGATAGCCGTTTCATAAACATTTATATACGTTTAAAAACGGTTGCGTATTTATACAATCTGATTTT
>CAXNGM010000045.1:0-10364 GCA_964201695.1 Bacteroidia bacterium
TGGCTTTTGGGTATTTCTTTCGATACAGAGATTACCTGTATTTTAGCCCCGATTTACAGATTATTCGTGTGTTTGATTTTTTCCGTCAGAAGCGATTTAATATACTAATACCAGCATCTGCTTTTGAGGATTTTCGAGTTAAAACATTATCACCACTCGAAGAGAAAGTACAAATCAATTACGCACATCTTAAGCCCGCAAATCAAGAACAACGCATCGAAAGTGGCCTCGATGAAATTCCTGTGAAGCTGCTTTATTTGAGTCAGGCAGGAAACGACATACAACTAATTCCTGCTATGCGTTACGGGCCTGTTGAGGTTGCGGTCATGTCTCAAAAGCAAATTTACACGAACGATTCAAAAGGAAATGCAATCACCATTGTGCGAGACGATAATTCCGAAAATGATTTGCTTGCCACAGTAATCAAGTTGATTCCAGAATTGAATGAGCAATTGGCGACAGGAAAACTTTTTATAAGCAAGACCGCATTTTTGGATGAGGAATGGTTTCCGAATATGTTCGAAACACTCCAAAACAAACAGATTCGTGTATTGGGTTTTAGTGAATTGAGCAAGCTCCATTTGTCGATGCATAAAGCCAAAGTGAATGTACAAGTTAAATCTGGGCTCGATTGGTTTGAAACGGCATTGGATGTTCGATTTGGAAAGCAAAAAGTACGAATGAAACAACTCAGTTCGGCCGTTCGAAACAAAAGTAAATACATTCAGCTTGACGATGGTACCCAAGGCATACTTCCACAGGAATGGCTCGATCGTTTTGCCCGTTATTTCTCTATGGGAATTGTTGCTGCTGAAATTTTGAGAACACCTAAAATTCGTTTTCAGGAAGTTTCTGATGTGTATGATTGGTCGCATTTCGATGTACATACTCAATCGCAAATCCAAACGTATGCCGATAAATTGAAGTCGTTTCAGGCAATTGAAGAAATTGACTTACCCAAAGGTTTAAATGCGGAATTGCGAGCATATCAGAAACAAGGTTTTTATTGGCTCAATTTCCTTCATGAATTTGGTTTTGGTGGATGCTTGGCCGACGATATGGGTTTGGGTAAAACTATTCAAGTAATTACATTTCTGCAACATTTAAAAGAAAAGGGGAATTCAGGAACGCATTTAATTGTGTTGCCGTCAACACTAATTTTCAATTGGCAAGAAGAATTTACACGCTTTGCTCCCGAATTGAATATTGAAGTTATTCATGGGGCTAATCGAAGTAAATTATCTGTAAACCAAAGAAATACCGATGCCTTTATCACTTCCTATGGGGTTTTGCAATCGGATATTTCGGAGTTCAAAGCCTTTCCTTTTCACGTAATTGTTTTGGATGAATCGCAGGCTATTAAAAATCCCGAAACGCTTCGTTATCGTGCAGTTTGTTCATTAAAAGCCAAGCAGCGATTGGTTCTTACGGGTACGCCACTCGAAAACAACACCTTTGATTTGTTTGGGCAGTTGTCGTTTGCTTGTCCAGGATTACTTGGAACCAAACAACAGTTCAAGCTACTTTTCTCTATTCCCATCGATACGTTTAAAGACAGTAGTAGAGCTAAGGAGTTAAGTCGTATAGTAAAGCCCTTCATTCTTCGTCGCACCAAAAATCAGGTAGCCCGTGAACTTCCACAGCGCACCGAGATGGTTGTTTATTGTGAAATGGGTGTGGAGCAGAGACGGATTTATGAAGCATATTCCAAAGAACTCCGCGATTTCATTGCCAACAAACAATCCGACGAAATTAATCGCAATAGCATGTATGTTTTACGAGGACTAACTCGATTGCGTCAAATCTGCAATGCGCCATCCTTGCTCAACGAGAAAAACTACTTCAGTGCAGAATCTGCCAAGATTGATGCGCTGATGGAACAAATTCAACAACATGCACCCGAACATAAAATATTGGTTTTTTCTCAATTTGTAGGCATGCTCGAATTGATTCAAACTGCATTATTGAAACAACAAATTCCGCATGAGTTTTTAAGCGGTCAAACACGCAACAGAAAAGATCGTGTTAAAGCATTTAAGGAACAAGATGAAATTCGTGTGTTTCTAATTAGTTTGAAAGCAGGAGGGACCGGACTCAATTTAACCGAAGCCGATTATGTGTATTTGGTAGATCCTTGGTGGAATCCTGCAGTCGAGAATCAGGCAATTGATCGGGCACATCGAATCGGGCAAAAGAATCGTGTTATGGCAGTTCGATTAATATGTCCCGACACAATTGAAGATAAAATTCGCTTGCTTCAGGAATCTAAACAGCAACTTATTTCGGAACTCATTCCAACAGAATCGGGTCTTTTGAATGAGTTAAGTAAAACGGATTTACTTAGTTTGTTGGCACCATTGCGCTAAATTCATATTGGTTCATTTAAATTGATGATTTCCTGCTTATAAGAGCAGATTTAGAAAATAGTCCTGTTTATGTGAATTATTACTCAATTCAAAAAGATAAATTACTCAATGGACTGAGTAAAATTACGAATTGATTTAAGTATAAAACGGCCTCTATTTTTCATTTATTTACTCAACCAGATGCGTAAAATAACTCAACGTATTGAGTAAAAAATTATAATATTGCATTAGATTTTTGCAGATTTTACTCATTAAATAATAATAAATAACTCAATTTATTGAGTAAAACAACTCAATATTTAAGAGCTTTAAAATTTAATTATCTACTTAATTTACGCAATTCTAAAAGTAAAATAACTCAATGCGTTGAGTAAAATAACACAAATTGATGTGTTGTGAAATTTAATTTTCCACTTAATTTACGCATCATAAAAAGTAAAATAACTCAATGCATTGAGTAAAATAACATTTATTTTGTAATTTAGATGCTTCAAATATTTTGAAAAAATGGAACACTTTCGACTGCAATACACCGAACTAAAAGAACGAATTCTTGAAAAACGCAGATTCATTCAGGTCCTTTCGGGGCCAAGACAGATTGGGAAAACGACCATGGTTCTTCAGTTATTAAAGGAGCTGCCTTTGCCATATTTATTCGTTTCGGCCGATGGAGTTGAATCATCAAACAGAAACTGGATTGAACAACAATGGGAAATTGCCAGATTAAAACTAAAGCAATCGGAAGCTACAGAATTCATTTTGGTAATCGATGAAATTCAGAAGTTGGAGAATTGGAGTGAATCAGTTAAACGACATTGGGACGATGACACCCGAACAGGATGTCAAATCAAGTTGATTCTTTTAGGTTCTTCACGTTTAATGTTGCAACAAGGTTTGACTGAATCTCTAGCTGGTCGTTTCGAACCCATGTATATGAGTCATTGGAGTTTTCGGGAAATGAAAGATGTTTTTGGGTGGAATGCACAGCAATATGCTTGGTTTGGAGGTTATCCCGGTGCGGCTGAATTAATTCGAAACGAAAAGCGCTGGCGAGAATACGTGCTTCATTCGCTCATTGAAACCAGTATTTCAAAAGATATTCTCATGCTTACACGGGTTGATAAACCTGCCTTAATGAAACGTTTGTTTGAACTTGGCTGTAGTTACTCTGGGCAAATACTCTCATTCACAAAAATTCTAGGTCAGCTCCTCGACGCCGGAAATACAACCACCTTATCGAACTATCTCCAACTTACTAGTTCGGCCGGTTTGTTAGGCGGTCTAGAAAAATTTGCTCACGATGAAATTCGACAACGTTCGTCTAGTCCCAAATTCCAAGTATACAATACAGCACTCATCAGTGCTCAACAATCCGATTCTCTCAATAGTAAATTGAAAAACCCCGCAGCTTGGGGAAGAATTGTTGAATCGTGTGTTGGTGCACATTTGTTGAATAACTCAATTGAAGGTGAATTCAAATTGCATTATTGGAGGGAAGGAAATCACGAAATCGATTTTGTCCTTTCAAGAAAAGATGAAATTATTGGTTTGGAAATTAAAAGCGGAGCAAAACAGAAAGCTGCAGGATTAAACGCGTTCAAGAAGAAATATCCACAAGCGCGTTTCATGTTGGTTGGTGATTCGGGACTTTCTTGGGAAGAATTTATTCAAATAAAACCCATCGAACTTTTTCGGCAATGAACGACGATTTCTATTATTTGAAACGATATGCGAAAGAAAATGCTCTGTTACCAGAACCTGTAAAAGGAGAAAATCGAATCGTCTTTTTAGGAGATTCAATCACTGAATTTTGGATCGATGAGCTTCCTTCATTTTTTGAGAGACGCTCATTTATTAACCGTGGAATTAGTGGACAAACCACTCCACAAATGCTTGGACGCTTTGAGCAAGATGTGCTTTCGCTGAATCCAAATTCACTTCATCTTTTGGCAGGTACTAACGATATTGCTGGGAATACGGGTGATATGTCGTTGGCTGAAACAGTTGAGAACATCCGTCTAATGATTCAAATAGCAAAAGCTAA
This sequence comes from Bacteroidia bacterium, assembly GCA_964201695.1. Lineage (GTDB taxonomy): Bacteria > Bacteroidota > Bacteroidia > M30B66 > M30B66 > CALQRR01. The sequence continues at coordinate 4,411 of CAXNGM010000045.1, forward strand.
TACTATTCAAGTTTATCTAGGAGCAGTTTTGCCTGCTGACTTTTTCAATTGGCGCCCTTCAGTTCGTCCTTTAAATCAAATAATCGAACTCAACAAACAATTACAATTGCTTTCGGAAATGGAGGGAATTACATTTATTGATTACCACACGGCTATGCGCAATGAAATCGGGGCATTGAATCCAGACTTCGCAGATGATGGTGTTCATCCCAATGCATTAGGATACAAACGAATGGAAATTGAGTTCGAACAAATATTTACTATTTCTTAAAATTAATCCGAGTCTTAATCTATTTTCCAACAGCTAAAAGCAAGGAGGATAGGATAAAACGAGTTTTTTTTAGATATTAAATTGATTTCCTAAAATTGACAAATTCTATTTGCTTTCAAATACCTATTTATCGAATACAGGCACAATCCAACCAAAAGGGTCGTCCTGTTTTTGTGTTTTAATATCGTTCAACAGGTTGTTCACCTCCACAGAAACAGGATTCGGTTCTGGTAGTTTAATGATTAAGTTTTTGTAACCAATTTCATCAATCATGGCAATACCCACAGCTGTTCCCGTTCCGAAGGCCTCTTCGAGTGAATGGTTGTTAAATGCTTCAATAATCTCGGTGATTGATATTGGGCGTTCAATCACTTCAAAGCCTTTGTGTCGAAGCAGTTGCATGACGCTATTTCGAGTGACTCCAGCTAATACGGTTCCATCCAAGGCAGGAGTAATGAATTTTCCTCCAATTTTGAAGAAGATATTCATGGTTCCAACCTCAAGAATATTCTCGAAATTATTTGCATCTAGCCAAAGTACTTGGTCGTAACCGTTTAATTTGGCTTGTTCGGTTGGTAAGATGGCTGCAGCATAATTACCAGCGGCTTTTGCTGCACCGGTTCCACCTTGTGCTGCTCTGATATACTTCGTTTCGGCATACAAACGAATACGATTACTAAAATACGGCCATGCGGGTGTTGCGAAAATGACGAATTTATAACTCGTTGCCGCTCGCATTCCTGTATATGCTTCATCGGCATACATGAAAGGGCGCAAATACAAGGCACTACCAACGGTTGATGGAATCCAGTTACGATCTAGATTCACTAGCGATTTCAACGCTTCAACAAAAAGCTCTTCGGGGAAATGCGCCATGCCCATGCGTTCGGCGCTGATATTCATTCGTTTGGCATTTTCTTCTGGACGAAATAAAAGTGGGGTGTTGTTGAGGCCTTTAGTCACTTTTAATCCTTCAAAAATGGCTTGTCCGTAATGCAAGGCCATTGCCGATGGATGCAGTGATAGTGCCGCCAATGGCTCAATCCGTGGATTGTTCCAAGTGCCGTTCAAGTAATCGCACACAAACATGTGATCGGTAAAGCATGTCCCCATCGGAACATTTTCAATATCTACTTCTGAAATACGGGATTGTGAAACTTGGGAAATACTTATCTGGTAACTCATTTAGTTTTATTTGAAAATTTAAATGGATGTGTTGATGTCGAACTGTTCTAAATAATCGCCTACTTTTCTTAAGAACGAACCTCCTAAATATCCATCAACAGCTCGATGGTCGAACGAAAGAGAAAGGAACATCATACTTCGAATGGCAATCTCTTCGCCGTGTTCCGTATTGATTACCTCTGCGCGTCGTTTAATAACGCCAAATGCAAGAATGGCCACTTCGGGTTGGTTTATGATTGGGGTTCCCATCAAACTTCCAAAGGTGCCCACATTCGAAATGGTGAATGTGCTTCCTTGAACATCGTCGGGCCTCAATTTGTTTGTTCTAGCGGATTCGGCTAGAGCATTCACGCTTTTGGCTAATGAATGTAAGGATTCCCCTGCAGCATTTTTCACCACCGGAACAATCAAATTACCACTAGGTAAAGCCGTTGCCATTCCGATGTTTATGTCTTTGTGTACGATGATTTTGTTGTCGTCTATGGAAGCATTGATCAAAGGGAAATCTCCAATAGCACGCGCAACGGCATCCACAAAAAGCGGAGTAAACGTTAAGCGTTCACCGTGTTTCTGTTGGAATTCATCTTTCTTTTTCAATCGCCAATCACTGAGGTTGGTCACATCAATTTCGATGTATGCAGTAACATGTGGCGAAGTCTGTTTCGAATACACCATATGATCGGCAATCATCTTGCGCATCCGATCCATTTCCACGATGTGGTCTTTGCCTTCGATGAAGCTGATTACAGGTTTCGGATATGAAGAAACAGATGGAGAAGAAGTACCTTTTCGGACAGGTGTAATTCGGTTTTTCAAGTAATGAAAAATGTCGCTCTTTTGAATGCGTCCATCGATACCAGAACCCTGAATAGTTTGCAATTCCTCAATGGAAATGTTCTCCTTAAGTACAATGTTTCGGAGTAGAGGAGAGAGAAAACCAAGTTCGTATACTTTTCCTAAGCTTACAGGAGTTTTCGATTCAGATAGGACTTCAACAACTTTTTCTGTAGTTTCGGAAATAGGCAAAACAGCTTCATTGTCCACATCAATCAGGGCCAAAACAGCACCAACCGATACAACATCGCCTTTTGAGAAACGAATTTCTGTAATGACGCCTGCATAGGGAACAGGTACTTCATTATCCACCTTATCGGTTCCAACTTCGAGCAGAATTTCTTCAGCAGCAACGGAATCCCCAACCCCTTTATTCCAATTGAGAATAGTGGCTTCGGAGATACTTTCTCCCATTTTGGGTAATTTGAATTCTACAATCGGCATTGTTTTATTTTTTCCTGAATTCTGAAATCGTTTGATAAAATGCTTCCTGCGATGGACGATTATCCGGGATTTCTCGTAAGGGTTCAACCGCTTTCAAGGTCTCAAAACATTCCTTTGGTAGTTGTTGATACAAAGAGGTTCCTTTTGTTTTCCAGTCAATCATTTCATCCGTAACATCCTTAATAATTTGTGCTGGATTTCCAACCAATAATTTACGAGTCGGTACTTTGGTTTCGGCTTTAACAAATGCGAGTGCTCCCACAATGCATTCATCACCTAATTCCACATCGTCCATTATAACGGCGTTCATTCCAACTAAGCAATTAGCACCGATATTAGCGCCGTGAATGATGGCTCCGTGACCAATATGTGCTCCTTTTTTCAAGGTGATGTCTTTGCCGGGAAACATGTGAATGGTGCAGTTTTCTTGAATATTACATCCATCTTCAATGATTATTCCTCCCCAATCGCCACGAATTGCCGCACCAGGTCCCACATACACGTCTCTGCCAATTATGACATTGCCTGTAATAGCAGCTTGTGGATGAATGAAACTGCTTTCGTGGATTACCGGAATAAAACCCTTGAATTCGTATACCATGTTGAGGTTTATTGGAATTTTTTAAGCGTTTCTTTAGTAAAATCAGAAAGTACCAAGCGACCGCTAATGGCAGCGCGTTCAGCTAATAAAGTATCCCAATCGTCGGTTCCGCGCCAAAATACTCTTTTCATTTCCAACATCGCTTCAGGATTATAGCTGCACAAGTGTTTTGCAAAAGTATCAATTGCTTCATCCATAAGTTCGATACTCTCGAAAACTTGCGCATACAAGCCTTTCTGCATGGCCCAATGTGCATCGTAAAACGTATTGGCATCGATTGCAATTTGTGACATGGCCGAAACCCCCATTTTTCGTTCGATGGCTGGACTAACCACAAAAGGACCAATGCCCACATTGAGTTCGCTCAATTTCACGGATGCGAATTTTGTAGCAAAGCAATAATCGGTTGAGGCAGCTAAACCAACACCACCTCCCACGGTTTTTCCTTGAATGCGACCAAGAATAAACTTTGGACATTTTCGCATCGCATTGATAACATTCGCAAATCCTGAAAAGAATACCTTGCCTGTTTCCGCATCATTGATGGTGATGAGTTCCTTGAAACTTGCACCAGCACAAAAGGTTCTGTCGCCCCCGCTTTTTAAAATAATGACATATACATCATCCATTTTTCCAACCATGGAAATGGTCTCTGCCAGCCGCGAAAGGATAGTTCCTGGCAATGAATTTTGATCGGGATGATAAAATTCAATGGTGGCAATTTTATTTTCAATAGTATGATTTACATATCCTTCCATTAGTTTATTTTGTTTATTACTTTATATAAATCGTTCAATTTTCTATTCCCTTATTTAGGAACCACTCGAACTTTTCGAGTAGTTGAATTTTGAATTAATTCTCTGCTGTTTGGTATAACAGTATTGACGATTGCATGTTTATTTGTTTGAAATCTTTATTCTTTTGTCAAAATCAGAAAAGATTTTTTGATTTTTATTAAAGACATTATATTCATTTATTGCTTTTCTATCGGCTTGAAATTTGGAAATTGTTCCTTTCCCATCTATAATTTTATAATCGTTAAAAGTTAGAAATTTATTCACGCTTTCTGCTAATTGTTTCATTGTGAAAGCGCTTTGTCTTTCTATCAAACTTTCAATGTAATCGAAATATCCTACAACACTTCTTTCTAGTTTTTTAATTTCGCCTTCGCTCAAATAATTTTTAGCAATAATTACATCTTGTTTTAATATTCTGCCATTGGGAGCATTTTTCCAAGAAGTTAGCCCCATATTTTCTTTGTCACTATCTGCGTTCTTAAATATTATTTCCGCTGCTGTTTTTTCAGTAATTGCATAATGAAACTTGTTTTGAACTTCTGAAAAAAACAGCTTCGTTATTTCAGAATTCCTATCGTAGTCAATACTGCATTCAGCGAATATATCTGTTATTTGTTGGTAAATTCTTCTTTCACTTGCTCGAATTGACCGAACTCTTTCCAATAATTCTCGGAAATAATCTTTTCCAAAAAATATTTGCCCTTGTTTTAATCGATCATCGTCTAGGGTAAATCCTTTTACTACAAACTCTTTTAGAATTTGAGTTGCCCATATTCTGAATTGAGTCGCTTTCGAGGAATTTACCCGATAGCCAATCGAAATTATAGCATCAAGATTGTAAATTTTTTGCTTGCGTTCTACTTTTCTTTTTCCTTCAATTTGAACTTGTAAATAATCCTTACAAGTTCCATGTTCCTGTAATTCACCCGATTCATAAATATTCTTCAAATGAATTGTAATATTTTGAGTACTAGTTTGAAACAATTCAGCAATTGCTTTTTGAGTCAACCAAACAGTTTCATTTTCCAACAAAACGTCCACACGTATTTCACCAGATAGTGATGTGTACAATATGAATTCGTTTAATTGTTTTTTCATTATTAATTTACAATCAGATTTATAAAATTCCAAACTGTTCAAAATGATGGTTGAAATGCTTGGTGTTCAATAAGTCCCATCCAAATTTATCAAGATGGCCAAATACAGCATTTTTGGTTTCTGCATCTGGATTTGCTTTGAAATAGGCTTCGTAAGCATCCCAAGCTTCAAGCATTTTATTTTTTGCGGTTGCTAAATCGGGATGGATAAGTTGATCGAGCGATTCTTTTTCCATCAATGGATGTTTGAATCCTTTCGGCATGGGTTTGTAATTATACACCATCTCTTGCACTTTGGCCAGATGTTCTGCTGGTGTATCAATTTCAAAATCCTGAATCTCGCCTGCTGCAATGCGGAATCCTTTCTCCATGTGTTCAACCAAATGTTGAGGTGTTAAGATTCCCCAAGTAGCTTTCGACTGATCGGTTAATTTGGTTAAGTATCCTGCAATGTTACTTCGGTTAATCTCCACAAATGGTGTCTTCTTTTGAACCATCGTCAGAATAGTTGCAATGGCAACAAGCTCGTCATTCTGATCGAAAACTTCCACGAACCATTTTACTATCCCGCATGGTATTTCCTTTCCAACACTGTCGCGTTCAATTTTCTGTTTGCAGGTTAAACGAACGTAAATGGTATCGTTATGATAAATTGGGCGCACAAAGCGACATTCTTCTAATCCGTAATTGGCTGCAACGGGACCTTTATTGGGCCAAACAAACAA
>CAXNGM010000046.1:0-10328 GCA_964201695.1 Bacteroidia bacterium
GCTAGCAACCAAGGAAGCAGCGTTATTACTGTTGAGTTTAACTTAGGTTCGAATCTCGAAGCAGCTGCGAATGATGTGCGCGATAAAGTTTCGCAAGCGGTTCGCGATTTACCCAAGGACATTGACGGATTACCAACGGTTTCGAAAGCAGATGCCAATTCGGATGCGATATTAAGTTTAACAATTCAAAGCAGCACACGTTCGCAATTGGAAGTAAGCGAATATGCCGAAAATGTGATTGGCGAACGTTTGCAAACCATTCCGGGTGTGAGTTCTTTGCAGATTTGGGGGCAAAAGAAATATGCGATGCGACTTTGGTTAGATCCCGAAAAAATGGCTGCTCGAGGTGTTACTTCCATGGATGTTCAACAAGCACTTTCGAGCCAAAACGTGGAATTGCCCGGTGGAAAGATTGAAGGAAATACTACCGAATTAAGTGTAAAAACTGTTGGTCGTTTGCACACCGAAGCCGATTTTAATGCATTGATAATTCGTTCTGTCAATGGAGTGAATATTCGTTTTTCGGACATTGGAAGCGCCCAGCTCGGTCCCGAAAATGAACAAACCATTTTGCGCCTCAGTGGAACTCCCATGGTGGCAGCAGCCTTGATTCCTCAGCCGGGTGCTAATTACCTCGATATTGCAAAAGAGTTTTACAAACGTGTTGATGAAATAAAGAAAGAAGTTCCCGAAGATATCACACTCGGAATCGTGCTCGATAATACCAAGTTTGTGCAACAAAGCGTGGACGAAGTTCTCGAAACCTTGCTTATCGCTATTTTGTTGGTTGTCATTATTATTTATTTGTTTTTTCGCGATTGGTTGATCGCCATTCGGCCTCTTATTGATATTCCAGTTTCATTACTAGGAGCATTTTTTATCATGTATTTGATGGGCTATTCGATCAATGTGCTAACGTTGTTGGCCATTGTGTTAGCAACCGGTTTGGTGGTTGATGATGGCATTGTGGTAACCGAAAACATTTACAAGAAAATTGAAGGTGGAATGAATCCCATTGATGCTGCAATTAAAGGATCGAACGAGATCTTCTTTGCTGTAATTTCAACATCACTCACCTTGGTTGCGGTATTCATGCCTGTCATATTTATGCAGGGTTTTGTAGGTCGTTTGTTTCAAGAATTTGGGATTGTATTGGCTGGAGCAGTTGCTATTTCCGCGTTTGTGTCATTAACGCTAACGCCTATGCTCAATGCGCATTTGGTGAGGAAAGATCCCAATAAGAAAAGCAGATTTTATCATGCGACAGAGCCCTTTTTTAAACGCATGGAAACGGGTTACCGAAACATGCTGAATAGTTTCATGCAAAAGCGTTGGCAGGCTTTACTCATTCTCGCCGTTTCTATTGCCATGATTATTGGCATGTATCCGCTTTTACAGTCAGAACTTTCCCCCCTAGAAGACCGAAGCTGGACGCGATTAATCGTGACCGCTCCTGAGGGTTCATCATACGAATACACCGATAATTTTGTATTAAAGATGCAGGATTTTCTCGAAGATTCAGTTCCCGAAAAAGATATGATTCTGACGGTTACGGCTCCCGGTTTTTCAGGTTCTGGTGCTGTCAACTCCGCATTTGTCCGACTTACACTCGTCCCACCTGAAAACAGAAAGCGCTCGCAACAAGACATTGCCAATTATGTGATGAAGAAGTCGAAGGGCTTTCCGGATGCGAAAGTCTTTGCTATTCAACAACAGACTATTTCAACGGGAGGATTTGCCGGAATGCCAGTGCAATTTGTATTGCAAGCTCCCAATTTTGAACGATTGAAAGAGGTGCTTCCAAAATTCCTTGAGCAAGCCAATAAGAATCCCGTGTTTCAGGGTGTAGATGTGAATTTGAAATTTAACAAGCCCGAACTCAACGTTACGATAAATCGAGAAAAGGCAGAGAGCATGGGCGTTTCCATTCAGAACATTGCGCAAACGTTACAACATGCATTAAGTAATTACCGCATGGGTTATTTCACCCTCAACGGAAAGCAATACCAGGTTGTATCTCAGGTAAATCGAGAAAATCGTGACACGCCTTTCGACTTAAAAGCACTTAATGTCCGCACTAAAACTGGCGAATTGGTGCAGCTCGATAATTTAGTCGATGTTTCCGAAATGAGCAGTCCGCCGCAATTGTATCATTACAACCGCTATTCATCGGCAACCATTTCGGCAGGCTTAGCTCCAGGAAAAACTATCGGTGACGGGTTAAAAGAAATGAAGAAAATTTCTGCTTCCTTGCTCGATGATTCCTTTTCGACTGCATTGACAGGTTCTTCGCGCGATTTCGAAGAAAGTTCTTCCAATATCCTATTCGCATTTATGTTAGCGCTATTGCTTATTTACCTGTTACTTGCAGCGCAGTTTGAGAGTTTTCGAGATCCATTGGTTATCATGCTCACCGTTCCATTGGCTTTGGCAGGAGCTATTTTCTCGCTTTGGTATTTCAATCAAACGCTCAACATTTTTAGTCAAATTGGGATGATCATGCTAATCGGCTTGGTAACCAAAAACGGAATTCTGATTGTAGAATTTGCCAATCAATTGCAAAAACGCGGTGAAGACAAAGCTTTGGCAATTGTGAATGCTTCGGCAGCGCGACTTCGTCCCATTTTAATGACCACAATGGCAACTGCTTTAGGTGCTTTACCCATTGCACTTGCCCTTGGTGCCGGAGCTAAAAGTCGCATGGGAATGGGAATCGTGATTGTTGGAGGTTTGTTTTTCTCACTCGCATTGACCTTGTTTGTTATACCTGCCATGTATTCGTACTTCGCAAAAAAACGTGAAATGACCCATGAACAAGATTAGGATTTTAGGTCTCATTATTTTGTGTGCGATTGGTTCTTTATCAGCGCAAGAAACACTTACGCCCGAAATGGCTATTGAGCTGGCCTTGAAAAATAACTTTTCGATTCTCATTGCACGCAATAATCAACTTTCGGTTGAAGCAGGAACTACGCGTGGCAATGCAGGAATGCTTCCAAGAGTTGATGTAAATGCAAGTGTAGGTCTACAAAACACCAACATCAATCAGCGATTTTCGAACGGAATTGTAGTGGAGACTTCTGGAGTGAATAATCAAGCAAGTAATGCCTCTATGAGTGTGGGTTGGACATTATACGATGGTGGGAAAATGTTTGCCGCCTGGGACCGATTAAAGGAGCAAAAAGCATTGAGCCAACTGCAACTGCGAACAGTCATAGAAAACAATGTAGCTGAAATTTTACAAGCATATTTCTCAATTGTTCGATTGCAGCAAGATGTGAAAGCAAGACAATTTGGGCTTGATATCGCTCAAGAGCAACTTGTGATTTCTCAAAAGAAATTGGAACTCGGTTCTGCATCACGACAAGAAATGTTGCAAGTAACAGTCGATAGAAATTTAGCAAAGTCAAGCTTGATGCAACAAGAATTGTTATTGATGGAGGAGAAAATTCATTTGTATAAGTTGATGGATATTTCGCTCGAAAGCAACTATGTTTTTCCCGAAAAAATATTCAGTGATTTTACACCACAGATAGATCAAATTCAAAAGAATGCAAACGAAAACAATGTGAACATTTCACTTGCCAAAGGAAACCTTGCACTGAATCAATTTCGTCTGCGAGAAATCAAAGCAGAACGTGCGCCTATATTAAGGTTAAGTACAGGATATAATTACACACAATCGAGTAGTACGGCAGGTTTTGCACTTTTTAATCAAAGTAATGGTCTTAACGGAGGGTTGATTTTTTCGTGGAATCTATTTAATGGAAGTTCGCTTCAAAGTCGATTAAAACAAACCCAACTGCAATTGGAAAACGATGCTTTGTTCATACGAAATGCGCAATCCTTGTTAGATGTTTCAATTCGTATAGCCATTCAACAATGGAAACAAGCGAATGAAATGCTCAAATTGGAAGATGAGAATTTTGCAGCAGCATCCGAGAACTTGACTCTTGCTTTGGAACGTTTGCGTTTAGGAAGTGCAGGAATTTTAGTTGTGAAAGAAGCTCAACGTAGTTACGAAGAAGCCATCAGCAGAAAACTGAGTTCATCGGCAACAGCTAAAAATGCGGAAATAAATTTATTGAAGTTATCTGGGACATTGCTAAAGCGTTGATTTATAGCATTAAATATTTAACGCGATTTTTATAATTCTCCTCCTTAAAATTAGAATATCTCCTTGCTTTATCGGATTTTTACATCATGAATAAAGAAGAAGCAAAATCGCGGATTGATTTTCTATCGGAGCTCATATATACGCACAATTACAAGTATTACGTCTTAACTCAACCGAGCATTTCGGATCGAGAATTTGATGTCTTATTGGAAGAATTACAAGCGCTTGAAAACTCTTTTCCTGAGTTTGCTTTGATAGATTCTCCAACCCAACGAGTAGGGGGGAGCATTACCAAAAATTTTGAAACCGTAAAGCATAACGTTTCTTTTTTGTCGCTTGCCAATTCATATTCTAAAGATGATTTATTGGAGTTTGATGCACGCATTCGAAAAAGCATCGATCAAGAATTTACCTATGTATGTGAATTGAAATTCGACGGTGTTGCAATCGGGCTTCAATACAAAAATGGGCAGTTGATTAAAGCCGTAACTCGTGGTGATGGAGTTCAGGGCGATGTTGTGACGGAAAACGTGCGCACAATCAAAAGCATCCCGCTCAAACTTCATGGAGCCGAATGGCCCGAAGAATTCGAGATTCGTGGGGAGATTTTTATGCCATTGAAAAGTTTCGAAGGATTGAATAATGCCAAACGAACAGAACTTGAAGATTTAGGATATATCGAAGAACAAATTGCAGATAAGCTGTTCAAGAATCCTCGAAATGCCGCTGCAGGAAGTTTGAAAATGCAAGAGAGTGCTGAAGTATCTCAACGTAAACTTGATTGTTTCTTGTATTACATCATTGCCGATCGCTTGTCGGGTGAAGGCCATTTCGAAAACCTTGAACTTGCCCGATCATGGGGATTCAAGATTTCGGAGCACATGAAACAATGTCGTTCTATCGATGAAATCATGGAGTTTATCGATGAATGGGAAACCAAACGCGATACCTTGCCTTTCGATATTGATGGGATTGTCATCAAAGTGAATGAGTACAATGTGCAACGTGTATTGGGAAATACAGCTAAATCGCCACGTTGGGCCATTGCCTATAAGTACAAAACTCAACGCGTTAGCACCATTTTAGAAAAGATAACCTACCAAGTTGGACGAACAGGAGCCATCACTCCAGTTGCCAATTTAAAACCAGTTTTCCTTGCTGGTACAACAGTAAAACGCGCATCACTATACAATGCCGATTACATCAGTGCCATGGATATTCGTGAAGGCGATAAAGTGTATGTGGAAAAAGGGGGCGAAATAATTCCCAAGGTGGTTGAGGTTGATCCCGTAAATCGGGATTTGTTTTCGGAGCCAACGCATTATATTCTTGAATGTCCAGAATGTAAGGCCACACTTATTCGCAAAGAAGGTGAAGCCATTCATTATTGTCCGAACGAATTGGAATGTCCTCCACAGATAAAAGGCAAAATTGAACACTTCATTGGGCGCAAAGCCATGGACATAAGTAGCTTAGGCGAAAAAACCATCGAGGCATTATTTGAAAGTGGACTGATTCACACCATTGCAGATTTATACAATTTAAAATTCGACGATATTTTTGGGAAGATCGAAGGATTCAAAGAAACCTCAAGTCAGAATATTATCGATGGAATTGAGGCCTCTAAAAAAGTGCCTTATGAACGTGTGTTGTTTGCCATTGGAATTCGCTATGTGGGTGAAACGGTTGCTAAAAAATTGGCATTGAAATTCCGAAATATTCAAGCGTTGATTTCCGCCAGCAGAGAAGAATTGCTCGAGACAGAAGAAATTGGGGAAGTCATTGCCGATAGCATTCTTGCATTTTTTAGCATTTCTTCGCACCAGCAACTTATTGAGAATTTGACCCAAGCAGGATTGCAGCTTGTGCTCGATGAACAGGCCTATCAGCCAAAGAGTGATAAGCTCGACGGAAAAAGCTTTGTGGTATCCGGTGTTTTTAGCGTATTTTCGCGTGACGAACTCAAGAAAACAATCGAAGAAAATGGAGGAAAAGTGTTAAGTGGAGTGAGTGCCTCAACAAGCTTTTTAATTGCGGGTGAAAAAATGGGACCTGAAAAACGAAAAAAAGCGGAGAAACTCAACGTAACAATCATTTCCGAACAAGACTTCATAGACATGCTATCATGACAGTCATCGATAAAATTAAATTATCCTTTGCAATGATGCAGCTGAAGCAACATGCTTCTGCAATAAAGCGTGATCGTACTTCTCCCGATATTCACAGAGCAGGATGTATCGGTATTTTATACAACGCATCCGATCGCGATACATTTGAGTTCATTCGTGGTTTTTGCAAAGACCTAAAAGAAAGTCAGAAATTGCCCGTTTCTCTTGGCTATATCGATTTCAAGGACGCCCTTTCTTTTCATTCACTAGCTCGTCCCGAAGCTGATTACTTTTTCAAAAGCCAAGTCAACTGGATGCAAAAACCCAAGGGCGCTGTTGTTGAAAATTTCATCGATGAGTCTTTCGATATCTTAATCAACTTAACACTCGAAGATATTTTTCCTTTGGATTATGTTGCAGCGGTTTCCAAAGCAGGTCTCAAGATTGGACGTGCAGATAGTGCAGTTGCTTTTTGTTACGATATGACTTTCAAAATAGATGAAAAAACCGATTTAAAAGCCTTTGCATATACCATCATTCATTACCTCAATCAACTAAACAATGATCACACATCCAACCATCAAAGGAAGCGGAGTAGCCATTATTACACCGTTTGATACCAAAGGAAATATCGATGAGGCCTCACTTCGTCGATTGGTAAACCATTTGGCCAACGGCGGTATCGATGTCTTGGTTGCATTAGGTACAACTGGAGAATCTGTTACCTTGACTAAAGACGAAAAAAGACAGGTTCAAGAAATTGTGTTGGACGAAAATGCTGGTCGTTGTTCGGTGATGTTGGGCATTGGCGGAAATAACACAAACGAAGTTGCCGAGAATCTTCAACAGGCCGATTTACATGGCATAGAAGCAGTTCTTTCGGTGGCGCCATATTACAATAAACCCAATCAAGAAGGGCATTTTCAGCATTATAAAATCATTGCAGAAGCAAGTCCCAAACCGCTCTTGTTGTATAATGTTCCGGGTCGAACAGGCGTGAATATGACTGCTGAAACTACGCTACGCATAGCACACGAATGTAAAAACGTATGTGGAATCAAAGAAGCTTCGGGTAATATGGAGCAAATCATGCAAATTATTCGTCAGCGCCCGAATGGTTTTTTGGTTATAAGTGGCGATGATGCTCTTACATTTCCCTTGCTGGCTTGCGGTGCCGATGGTGTAATTTCTGTGGTTGCCAATGCGTATCCAACTCTGTTCTCCGAAATGGTGCATCGTAGCATGGATGGTGATTTTCTAGCTGCGCGTCCTATCCATCTTGCATTACTCGAATTTACCCGTTTGATGTTTGCCGATGGGAGTCCTGCTGGAATCAAAGCTGCATTGAAACTATTAAACATCTCCGATGAATTTGTTCGTTTGCCTTTGGTGCCGGTTCGAGCCGACATTTATCAGGCAATTGAAAAAGAAATGCAGCATTTAAAACACATCCATATTCAACCATCTTCTTAAAAACTAATTTAGCTGATCTAGGAATTTGCATTTTATTGCTATTTCAAATTCCTTAGGTTTGCCTTTTTATCGCATCTATTTTCATGGCATTAATTAAATCAATTTCCGGAATTCGAGGAACCATTGGCGGTGCGCCAGGCGATGGACTTTCTCCAGTTGACATTGTAAAGTTTACATCTGCATTTGCCACTTGGGTAAAACAACGTCAGCAACGCGATCGATATACGATTGTAATTGGGCGCGATGCACGTATTTCGGGAGAAATGTTCCGCAATTTGGTGGTTGGGACCTTGCAAGGAATGGGAATCGATGTTATTGATCTCGGCTTGAGTACGACTCCAACTGTTGAATTGGCTGTTGAGATGGAAAATGCACACGCAGGAATTATCCTCACAGCGAGTCACAACCCCAAGCAATGGAATGCTTTGAAGCTTCTCAACGAAAAAGGGGAATTTATTTCGGCCGAAGATGGTCAGCTTGTATTGGAAATTGCGGAGAAAGAAGCATTCAACTACGTAGATGTTAATCATTTAGGAAGCTACAACCAAATGGATGGTTATATGCGTAAACACATTGATCGTGTGCTTGCATTGCCATTGGTTGATGTGGAAGCGATTCGCAAGGCCAATTTTCGTGTGGTAATTGATGCTGTTAATTCAACAGGAGGAATCGCTATTCCTCAGTTATTGAAAGCATTGGGAGTAGAACAGGTAACCGAATTGTATTGCACACCTGATGGTAAATTCCCTCATAACCCAGAACCGCTTCCTGAAAACCTACGCGATTTAAGTGAAGAAGTAATCAAGAAAAATGCACATCTTGGAATTTCTGTTGATCCGGATGTTGACCGTTTGGCGCTCGTTTGCGAAGACGGTGAAATGTTTGGCGAAGAATACACCTTGGTTGCTGTTGCCGATTATGTCTTGAAAAACACACCGGGAGCAACTGTTTCCAATTTATCCTCAACCCGTGCTTTGCGTGAGGTTACTGAAAAGTATGGTAATGAGTATTTTGCATCGGCAGTAGGTGAGGTGAATGTGGTTGAAATGATGAAGTCGAAAAATGCCATCATAGGTGGTGAAGGAAACGGTGGAATTATTTATCCTGAATTACATTATGGTCGTGATGCTTTGGTTGGGATTGCATTATTCTTAACCCATCTTGCCCAATTTGGGAAGAGTGTTTCCATGCTTCGTTCAACCTATCCAAACTATCACATTTCTAAAAATAAGATTGAGTTAACTCCTGAATTGAATGTGGATGAAATCTTGTTGAAAATCCAAGAGAAATACAAGAAACAACCCATCAATACCATCGATGGAGTGAAGATCGAGTTCGAAAAAAGTTGGGTGCATTTGCGTCGTTCCAATACCGAACCGATTATTCGCATTTATTCTGAAGCAGGGAATAGTGCAACAGCCGATAATCTCGCCAATAAAATCATCATGGACATCAAGGAATTAACTTCCGAGATGATGATGAAATAAATCCTTTTACATTCGTTGCAGCGAATTCTTAAATCAGAAAACTATGGCAATATACCTCGATAATGCAGCCACCACGCAACTCGACAATGAAGTAATCGACGCGATGCTTCCATTAATGCGTGAGCATTTCGGCAATCCATCATCCATCCATTCGTTTGGTCGTATTACCCGTTCGGAGATAGAGAAAGCTCGCAAAACAGTGGCGAATTTGTTGCATGTTTCACCATCCGAAATCTTTTTTACATCCGGTGGAACCGAAGCCAATAACATGGCTATTTTTCGTTCTGTTGAGGATTTAAAAATTACCCATGCCATCACTGCGCCAACCGAGCACCATGCTGTTTTGCATACCTTAGAACATTTGGCGCACGAAGGTAAAATCGAGTTAAGCATTCTATCTGTGAATAAAGAAGGCGCAATCGATTTGCAAGAATTAGAACATTTGCTTCAGACAAAACCGCGTTCATTGGTTTCCTTAATGCATGCCAATAATGAAATTGGAACACGTGTGAATTTGAAAGAAGTTGCAATGCTCGTGAAAAAATACGATGGCATTATGCATTCCGATACGGTGCAAACCATGGGACATTATGCCTTCGATTTGCAAGATATTCCGGTCGATTTTATCAATTGTGCGGCGCATAAATTCCATGGACCGAAGGGTGTTGGATTTATTTTCATTCGCTCGGGTTCCAACATTCATCCATTTATTTATGGAGGAGCACAAGAACGTAACATGCGCGGTGGAACCGAAAACCTATATGGTATTGTAGGTTTGGCAAAAGCGATGGAGATTGCTTACCGCGATTTAGAAGCGCATCAAACACACATTCAAGGATTAAAGAATTACATGATTGAGTCTCTTCGTGAGAGCATTCCAGGTATTGCATTCAATGGTGATATTTCCAATAATTCATTATACACGGTTTTAAATGTATCGTTTCCTCCAAACGAATCGGGCGATATGTTGCTTTTTAATCTTGACATCAATGGCATTGCGGCATCTGGTGGTAGTGCGTGTTCATCCGGAAGCAGTATTGGTTCGCATGTATTGGGTGCTATAAACTGCGATCCTACGCGACATAACGTGCGTTTTTCATTTAGTAAATACAACACCAAAGAAGACATCGATTTCACCGTTGG
>CAXNGM010000047.1:0-10252 GCA_964201695.1 Bacteroidia bacterium
AGGCGCAAATCCTTTACTTGGTATTTCAAGATGGCGATGCGTTCTATGCCCATCCCAAAAGCAAATCCAGTGTATTTCTCATCGTCAATGCCACAGTTTTTCATCACATTGGGATGAACCATTCCACATCCTAGAATTTCTACCCAACCCGTGTATTTACAAATATTGCATCCGGCTCCTTTGCAAACAGTGCATGAAATGTCCATTTCGGCAGAGGGTTCTGTAAATGGAAAGTAGGAGGGACGGAGACGAATTTTTGTGTCTTCCCCAAACAGCTCTCTCGAAAAAGTAAGTAATGTCTGTTTTAAATCGGCAAAGGATACATTTTCATCAACATACAATCCTTCAACCTGATGAAAGAAACAATGCGCACGAGCCGATATAGCTTCATTTCTATAAACACGACCGGGCATTAATAAGCGTAATGGTGGATTTTTGCTTTCCATCATCCGAATTTGCACAGAAGAAGTATGTGTTCGCAATGCCATATCGGGATTTTTCTCAATGAAAAAAGTATCCTGCATATCGCGGGCTGGATGCTCTTCCGGGAAGTTTAAGGCAGAGAAAATATGCCAATCGTCTTCAATTTCAGGACCCTCAGCAATTGAAAATCCGAGTCTTGAAAAAATTGAATTAATCTCATTGGCAACAACCGAAAGTGGATGTCGACTTCCTTTAGGCATTGTCCATCCTGGAGCAGAATAATCAAATAATCCGTCTTTCCCTTTTTCACTTTCTTTATTGAATTCTTCAGAACTCGCATTCCATTTCTGTTCTGCAAATTGCTTGAGTTCATTCAATAATTTCCCAACATCCTTTCTATCCTCAGGTGATACTTCTTTGAAACGCTCAAACAATGAAGGTATTACTCCTTTTTTGCTGATGTATTGAATACGATATCTCTCAACATCTTCAGCATTTTGGAAACTATTTTGTTCAATTTCAGATTTTAATCGGGCAATATCTTCGGTCAAAGTCATACGTTATTTTTCGCGGGTAAATATAATCATTCTCTTCGCAGGCAATTACGAAACTAAACAAAGCTTAATGCGTTACGATATTATTGCATAACTCTAAAGAATTTTTCTATTTTTGGACTCAATAAATTTCAAACAATGACAACAATGATTCGTTCAGCACTATTTTTTGCATGTTTACTTTTGTTATCTGTAGGTATTTCATGTAAAAAAGAAGACACTACCTGTATAGCTAAAATCATTGTCATTCGCCCTAATGGCAACACTGTTTCGGGTGCTCAGGTTACGCTAACCTCTAATTATGGCTTGTCTTCCGATAATGATTTAGCAGATTATTTGCCAGCGAAACAACTCACCGATGGAAATGGGGAGGCAACATTTGAATTTAAATATCCAAGTATCTTAGATATTGAAGTCACTCATATTTCCTATGGTTCAGGAAACGATCTAATTAAATTGGAAATTGGCGAAACAGTTGATAAATATGTTACGGTTGAGTAACATTATCTAGAGCCACAAAATAATCCAGAATACTCTCTTTCATTAATGCCATTTGTTGTCCAGGCGATAATGGCGGTAATTGCTCGTTCAATTCCCAATGTGGAAAGCCATCTTGGTCGTGTCCCGCGAAATTGTAATACCCAAAAGGCTCGAGTAAAGTGCAAATTGCGATGTGCATCAATTCTAATTTCTGGTCTTTCGAGTACTTTACTTTTCCTTTTCCAAGCTCCTGCACGCCAATTAAAAACAATACTGCTTGCAAATCCAAGTCACCATCAAATTGACTATTCAGTGATTTAAGCAGTTCTTTCCACTGCTTTTCAATCATTTGTAAATGTGATTCCCCCGAACGAATTTGTTTGTAATCAGCCATTAGTTACAAATCCATTTCCGGAAGGTGGATGAATTTCCAGCTTGAATACGAATCAAATAAATGCCTGATGAGAAAGTCGCTCCGGAAATTTCATTCAAGCCCAAAGTATATTCTCCTGCTTGCTTAGTTCCTAAATATTTATTCCCAATAACTCTACCTGTTACATCCAATAGTTCAACAGTTACATCTTCACTTTTAAATAATCCAAACGTAAGTTGAGCATTTCCCATTCCTGGATTTGGAAATATTTGAGTGACATATTCGTCTAAACTAGGCGTTGAAATACCAACAGGAGCATTTACTAAATTAATATCATCAATGTAAATATTGTTTCCACTGCTGTCAATAACAGTGAATTTGATCATTCCATGCGATTCTCCAACAAGAGGTGCAACACTTACAGTTTCTGTTCTCCATTGTGAGGCAGTTGGAACAAACGTAGTGCTTACTAAAGAAGTAGTTGTTGCCAAAGTAGCACCTATTTTTGAATAGCGGCGGGTCCATGTTTTTCCGCAATCGGAGGAAATCCACATTTCAAGTTTGTCGTTGGTTGTTGATGAGCGACGTGCATAGGCCACTTTGAAAGTCATTGTTGCTGGTGAAGTTACTGCCGAGAAATCAATTACTGGAGATACAACGGATGATGAATTATCGGATGCTACTGAAAGGTTGTTGTATTTAAGCGAAGCTGCTCCAGAGGTAAATGCGGCAGTTGTTCTAGCAAACCCATTACTTACTGTGCCTTCGTATCGCCAGTTCTTTGTTGCATCAGATGTGTTTTGAGGAAATGCCGCAATTTCGAATCCTTCAACAATTGGTGAAACTAAACTTGGAGTGGCGGTGCTAATAATTATGTAATTGCTCTTTGTTTTTACATTCGATCCTGCCGAATTACTCACGTTTAAACTAGCAGAATAGCTTCCTGGTGTTGAATATGTTACAACTGGGTTTTGATCTGTTGATGAAGATGGCGTTCCTCCGGGGAAAGACCAATTCCAATTCCACGTGCCATCTATACTTGCATTATAACTCTGATCTTGAAATGTAATGTTTGAGTTGGTACATGCAGCTAAAGCACTTGCTTTGAAATCGGCAATTGGTGAACATGGAATAGCGGTATCATTAACACCTGTAGCAATTAAATTGGAAGCTGCCCAAAGATTATTTCTACTTGCAGTACCTGAATTTATAGCAGCTAACATGCGTGTCTTTTGTCCATTCGTAAACATTTTCGCACAGGTAGAGTAATCCATGTAATTTTGAACATTGTCTACTGGGCTTCCGCAAGATGACTGCGACAAATTGCAACTTTGATTGGCAACACCAATGGTATTTGGAGTATCAGTTACACCGTCATCGTCAGAACAATTGTCTGCTTCGCCAGGAGAATTTGTCGTTCCCCATGTATGTCTTAAATTAAACCAATGTCCTATTTCATGAGTGAGTGTTCTTGCTGAAAAATTACTTCCACCAGATGTACCAATACTCCCTAATTGAGTGTGAAGCACAACAATACCGTCAACTGCAGCTTGTGCTGATCCTGGTAAGTAAGCATAACCACCTGCACCAAAAGAAATATTATCAACCACCCAAACATTTAAGTACTTATTTCTTGGCCATACAACAAGCTCTTTTACATTATCATCAGCATTAAAAGTTAATGTTGATACTGTTCGTGTAATGCCATCGGTACAATTGCCATTTGGATCTAATTGAGCCAATCGAAATTCAAATTCTACATTAGCAACAATGGATGTAAATGCAGCAATAACATCATCTTGATCATCGTTCAATAACTGATAATCCTCATTTATAATGCGAACCGCATCTTCAATTTGAGACTTTGCGATGTTTTCTGATCCATAATTATGAATCACATGAAAAACAATAGGAACTACTTTAATAGCACGATCGCTTGAAGATGTGAATTGCTGTGTAAAAGCTTCCAATTCATCGCGTTGAATTTGTAATTCAGGATGTCGGCTCAAGGATTTACGAACCATATCATCTGTTCCGCAAAGTCGAGATTGCGCGATTGAATTTTGGGAAAAGATAATTGTAAGAAGGAAAAGGAAAATGTAACGCATAAGATTGGGTAGATATTTTTATGATTGCCAAATATAGACTTTTACTTTTTTATACAATATGCTTGATTTAAAATGATTCTTAATAATGTGAAAATTGGACTTAACTATATGGGTGCTTAGTAAAATCAATTTCTATTAAACAGCGCATCGTAGATTTAGTTTTTAAATCCCATTTCTGAAATCTTAATTAATGATTGTTTCAATGATTAACTAAAGGATGTTTATTACTTATTGGATTGAGTCTATTTCATGAATTAACTTTCTATAGGTTTGTCAAATAAACTTGTGTATGCGCGTTATTCTTCCCTATTTATTTATTGTTACTCTCTTGGTTTCGTGTATCCCTTCGCGACAATTCGATGATGTTAAATCGGCTAAAGATCGATGCGAAAAAGAACTTGCTGAATTAAAAGCCAAACAAGAAACCTTCAACGCCAGAGAAAAAGAACTTGATGTTCAATTAGCTGATTTGACAAAACAAATAAAAACGTTGTCGATTGATACTTCTTCAATGGGTTTGACTTATCGCCGTTTGACATCCTCATTTGAACGTTTAAATCAGACGTACGACAAACTCCTCGAAAACAATTCGCAGTTAATGAAAGGCAAAGACGATGATAATAAGAAGTTAATGGGACAATACCAAATCACGCAAGAAGAATTGCAGAAGAAAGAAGATCGTTTAAGAGATGCAGAAATTGATTTAGAAAAACGCAAGGCAGAGGTCGAAAAGTTGAGTGCCGATATGCGTATTTATGAGGAAGAATTAAATAACAAAGAAAAACGCGTGGCTGAACTAGAATCAGTTTTAGCAAGAAAAGATTCTACAGTTACAGCATTGAGAGAAAAGGTTTCGTCTGCATTGCTTGGTTTTCAGGACAATGGATTAACTGTCTCCACTAAAAATGGTAAGGTATATGTTTCATTAGAAGAACGTCTGCTTTTTGAATCAGGAAGCACGGTTGTAGATTCTAAAGGTGTTGAAGCATTAAAAAAACTAGCCAAAGTGCTTGAGCGCGAAACCGATATTAATGTATTAATCGAAGGGCATACCGATAATGTTCCCATTAAAAGTGCAACGATTAAAGACAATTGGGATTTGAGTGTTTTACGTGCAACTTCCATTGTTAGAATAATAACAGCAAATTCTAAAGTAGATCCTCGTGCATTAACTGCCGCGGGTAGAGGAGAATATTTTCCTATCGAAAAAGCAAATACCCCTGAAGCTCGCAAAAAAAATAGGAGAACTGAAATTATTTTAGCTCCTAATTTGGATGAGCTTTATAAAATTCTCGGAAACTAATTAATTGGAAAGCAACTTCCTTTTGTTTAAAGCGTTTGCTGACGGAAACCATGCTGCAATAGCTCCAATGGTTAACACCGTTATTGAAATGTACACGATGTCCAATTTTTTAATCAAAACAGGATAGGCATCAACTCCATTTATTAATACAAATTGGAATTTGTCTTGTAAAATCACAATCAATAATCCAAGCAGCAAACCTGTTAGCATTCCAATGACTGAAATGAGCATTCCTTCCATGAAAAATATCATGCGGATGGTTTTCCAGTTTGCACCCAAACTTTGAAGTGTTCGGATATCGCGCGATTTATCTACAATGAGCATAGTTAATGATCCTGTTACATTGAAGATGGCAATCAATAGTATAAATGCAAGAATTAGAAATACGCCCCATTTTTCGGCATGTATTATCTTGTATAAAAGTTCATGCTGTTGAAAGCGATTTTTTACAACAAAGGATTCACCCGAAATGGATTTAACCTTATCGATTACTTGCTCAACATTCACATCTTTCTTTAGCTGAATTTCAATCGAAGACACCGTTTTTTCTCTGTGAAAAAGTTCGCGTGCATAATCAATTGGAACAATAATATAACGTGTGTCGAATTCGGGTTGTACCTCAAATATTCCAGCAGGTTGAATACTTCCCGAATGAAAAGCTTCAATTGGATTTAGACTAAAACTAGCATTTGCTTTCGGAACATAGATGTTAATTGGTTCATTAATATCTCCCAAACTCAAGGACAAGGCATAAGCGACTCCGCTTCCAACAAGCGCCGCAGAGGTTGTGCCCATGTGTAAATCAAAATCCCCACTTATTATCATGGAGTCCAGCCCACTCATCTTCTTAAACTCCTCGCCAACTCCTTTTATGGTGCATACATATTGCGCATCTCTGTAATGAAGCAAACCGTTTTCCTCAATAACGGGCATTACATGCGCAACTCCTTCAACTTGCTTTAGGGCAGCAAATGGAATGGCGTCTTCTTTGAAAAATTTTGAATTTTTTGCTTCAATATGGATATCCGGATCGAAACTGTTGTACAATCGAACAACCCAATCTTCCAATCCATTAAACGCAGAAAGTAAAATGACCAATGCACAAGTCCCTACTACAATTCCGCTAATTGAAATTCCTGAAATAATATTTATAACATTGGTGCTCTTTTTTGAAAAAAGATAACGAAGGGCTATAAACAGGGAGAAACGCAAAACTTAATCGTTTTTAAGCAGTCGATCAATATTTTCCAAATAATCTAAGGAGTCATCAATGAAAAATTCCAATTCCGGAACAATGCGTAATTGATGTCTGATTTTTTCTCCGAATTTTTTTCGAATGTCTTTTTTCAAAAGTTCAATCTGCCCAAGAAGCTCTTGTTGATTCGGAACTTTAAACATGCTTAAGTAAATTTTGGCATATCCCAAATCGGGGCTAATACGAACAGTTGTAACTGTTATAAACGCTCCGTTAAAATAAGTACGGCTTTCTTTTTGGAAAAATTCGGCCATCTCTTTTTGTATTAGACGGGCTACTTTTTTTTGTCGTGTGCTTTCCATTGTCGCAAAGATAACAAAGCAGCAGTGTTATTTTCTATCTTTGGCCAATATACATGAACCTTCTTCCCGGACCTTACCGTTATATTCGCCCGTATTGGACTTTCGTAGGGCTTAATATTTTCTTTAATCTATTGGGAATCATCTTCGGATTGTTCTCAATAACCCTGGCAATTCCATTTCTTGGATTGCTTTTCGGAACCGAACATGCTGTTCAAGCGGAACCCGTTTTCTCCTTAAGTGCCGAGTGGCTTCAACAGTATTTTTACTACCAAATCTCCGATGTCATTGCTCAAAATGGGAAAGAAGCCGCTTTGATGTGGATGTGTATTACCATGTTAGCGATGTTTTTATTGAAAAACATTTTCCGGTATCTCGCGATGTTTTTTCTCGCTCCGGTTCGAAACGGTGTCATCATGGATATTCGAAATGCACTTTATGATAAAATTCTTAATCTTCCACTTTCGTATTATTCGAACGAACGAAAAGGAGATATCATGGCGCGCATGACAAACGATGTTCAAGAAATTGAATGGTCGGTAATAGGCGCCATTGAGATGATTTTTCGTGATCCTCCAACCATCATCGTGTATTTGCTGACGCTCTTTATTATGAGTCCGCAGCTTACGTTCTTTTCTTTAATCCTCATTCCAATATCGGCACTAATCATTGGAAAGATTGGGAAAAGTTTAAAACGCACTTCCGATAAAGGAATGAAACGCACGGGCGATCTTCTCACCATTATTGAAGAAACACTCGGTGGACTTAGAATCATCAAAGCATTTAATGCAGAAGGCACAAGTCGTTCGCGCTTTTACGGTACAAACCACGAAGTGAGACGATTAATGAATCGCATTTATCGAAAGAAAGACCTTGCTTCTCCTGTGAGTGAAGTGTTTGGAGCTTCGGTCATTGTTGCTATCATGTGGTTTGGTGGACGTTCTGTTTTAGATGGTTCGGGAAGTTTAAGTCCAGAAATCTTCATGACTTTCATCGTCGTGTTTTCTCAGATTTTACCTCCTGCTAAAGCCATCACGCAAGCGTATTACAACTTGCAAAAAGGAAAAGCTTCTTCCGATCGCGTTGAACAGATTTTACAATCGGAAGTTACCATTACCGACAAACCCAACGC
This sequence comes from Bacteroidia bacterium, assembly GCA_964201695.1. Lineage (GTDB taxonomy): Bacteria > Bacteroidota > Bacteroidia > M30B66 > M30B66 > CALQRR01. Next base: position 7,928 of record CAXNGM010000047.1, read on the forward strand.
AATAGAGATTTCCGGTTTCGAAAAATCAATCATCTATCGAAATATCAATTTCAGCTATGGAAATGAACCGGTGCTTCATAACATCAATATCGAATTGAAAAAAGGGAAAAGCATCGCCTTGGTTGGACAATCGGGTTCTGGAAAATCTACGCTTGCCGATTTGCTTCCTCGTTTCTATGATGCCACGAGTGGAACCGTTGAAATTGATGGACTTGATGTGAAAGAGTGCAGCATTCACAGTCTCCGAAACTTGATGGGAATTGTGAGTCAGGAAAGCATCCTGTTCAATGATTCGGTTTTTAGAAACATTGCACTGGGACAAGAACAAGCCACCGAAGAAGAGGTGATTCGCGCTGCTAAAATTGCCAATGCGCACGATTTTATCATGCAATTGGAAGATGGATATTATACCAATATCGGTGATCGCGGACATAAGCTTTCGGGTGGACAAAGACAACGATTAAGTATTGCGCGTGCGGTTCTGAAAAATCCTCCCGTTTTAATTTTAGATGAAGCCACATCTGCGCTCGATACCGAAAGCGAACGTCTTGTGCAAGTTGCATTAAGCCGACTCATGGAGCACCGTACTTCGCTCATCATAGCTCACCGCTTATCCACCATTCAACATGTCGATGAAATAATTGTGCTGCATCAAGGACAAATTGTTGAAAGAGGAACGCATAAAGAGCTAATTGATAAGAATGGTACCTACCGTAAATTATTCGACATGCAGTCTTTTTCGTAATTTATATATCTGTAAATCAGCAAGGAATTCATTTATTTTCATCAGAACGTTAATTTCACTTGTTTTACGTTGCTTTTTGTAGTAGAATTGCACCCGCAAAAATAAATTCCTTGGTAGCTCAGCTGGTTAGAGCATCTGACTGTTAATCAGAGGGTCACTGGTTCGAGTCCAGTCCGAGGAGCAAGTGGGAGTAAGGGCTGCAGTGATGCAGCCCTTTTTTGTTTTTCAATTGTAACAGATTTGTAACGTAATTTTCAAAAAGCAACTAAGATAAAGCACGTTCAATTTCACTTTCTGTTATGCTTTCGGCTCTTTATATTTGCTGGGTAAGCTTCAAATATAATTTTGTTGGCTTGCCTGCATAATGCGTTCTAAAATACTTTTTGTAAATCTGTTCGACCAGCTGTTCTCTTTGAAAATATGCACCCAGTGTTTTGTCTGCATACCTGCTCTTTTTGCTTTGCGTTTGCTTTTGATGCAATACCTATTGTGAAAAAGCTTTAGCTTTACAATTCTAATATTCAAAATATGGCTCAAGAATCGAATAATTACAATAAGTTACTACTCATAGTAATCGCATTAGGAATCTTCATTTGCGCTTTTTTCTTATTCGATAATTTTAGAGATAAGCAGAGAGTTAAAAATGCAATTGAAAAAGCTAATGAGGATGCAATTACAAAAATTGAAATAGATGCAGCTGTTGCTGAAAATAGGAATAAGCGAGAGGGTAATGAGAAAATAAAAAGTATTAAGAAAAATATAGAATTCTTAAAATCTGGTAAGATTTGTAAGGGCTCAGTTAAGCCAAAATTGCATCAGTGGCTTTTTAATAATATTTCGGAAGAAGCTGTGCTAATTTTGAATGAGAATGAATATTCATCCATGGGTTTAAATTATAGCCCTGAAGGAATCTGCACAATTAATGCTGTTAATCAAAATTTAGGAGCAGTTTATTCAAGATACGCAAAGGAAAGCGAGGTTGAAAAAACCATTCGTTCAGTTGAAATGATGTTAAAATAGGAGATTTGTAAAATCTGACTAAAAGAACATCATTGCCATTGTTGCCCCAATACCAACTATAACCAATATAGCGCAACCCGAAGACGATGCTAATGGCTGTCCAATTAATGTATTTGAAATGTGCCCTTGAAATGTACTAATACCTTGAGCACACATTGCGGAATTTGCTTTTGATGTTATGTCGGGTGTTACTCTAAAATTCAATTCAGTTTTACTTTCAGATATTTCGCTTAGACTTAAATTGAATTGAAGCGAGTTAATACCTAATTCAAAAAATTGGTAAGTCCCCATTATTTCATTGATATTCTCTTTTTTATGGGGGTACTTAGTGGTTTTTTGGGCAAGAATGCTATTAATAGACTCTTTTACTTTTGCAATTGGAAAGTCAATTACTACTTTTTGTTCAGCGAAATGATTTGAAGACATAATTTATTTTTTTCAAATGTATTAAACCATTTTTATAAATACTATGTGTTTACTACATTTTTGCTGTTAATTGAACTGTAATCTATAATTGCTTTAACAGTTTCAAATACCTTTTTGTTGGCTTTCCTGAATAT
>CAXNGM010000048.1:0-10157 GCA_964201695.1 Bacteroidia bacterium
CTTTTCTATAAAAATGCTTCGAATGATAGTTTGAGGGTTTCTTTTGCAGTGAATGAAAATTGTGCAAGATTTACTCGATTCAATCATACTTATTCCAATCATATTGAAACGCTACTTTCCACACCAGCTCTAGCGGGTGAGGAAACGTATGTGCAAACAATGGCAGGTTTGAGAACGCGTATCGATATGCCTGATTTAAAATCCTGGCAAGCGGGTCGAAAAATATTGGTTAATGAAGCTCGTATTTTTGTGCCAGTCGATATTGATAAAACTGGAATTTATGCACCTAATCCGCTTCTTAATTTAATTACCAAAGGAGAAGACGGTTCACTTCAAACCACCCCAGATTTAATTATTGGCGACTCATGGTCGGGTGGTTATTATGATGCTGTAAAGCATGAATATATATTTAATGTTTCAAGATACATTCAAGGAATTTTGAATGATTTGCTCGAAGACCGTGGACTATTTATACAGTCTACTGGCTCTGGGATTAGTTCTTTCAGAGTACCTTTGAAAGGCGGTGTTTCTGAGAATCGTCCAGTTCGAGTTGAATTACTTTATCAAATTTTATCTCAATAAATTATGTGTGGAATTGTTGCATATATGGGTGAGCGCGAAGCTTATCCAATTTTACTTAAAGGTCTTCATCGTCTCGAATACCGTGGTTATGATAGTGCGGGTGTTGCATTACTAAATCCAGGAGATGATATCCGTCTCTTCAAATGCAAAGGAAAAGTTTCTGAGTTAGAAAAATTTGTTGAAAATAAAGATACATCAGGTCATGTTGGAGTTGGCCACACACGTTGGGCCACGCATGGTATTCCAGATGATAAAAATGCACATCCTCATTTCTCAGAGTCAGGTAAATTGGTCATTATTCATAATGGAATAATTGAAAATTATGCATCACTTAAAAAAGAACTTGAAAATAGGGGGAATGTTTTTAAAAGTGATACCGATACAGAAGTACTTATATATTTAATTGAGAATATTCTTAAAAATGAGAAGGTTGATCTTGTTCATGCAGTTCAGATTGCCTTAACTCAAGTTGTTGGAGCTTACGCCGTTGTTATCCTTTCAAAAGAGAATCCCGATTTAATGATTGGTGCCAAAAAAGGAAGTCCATTGGTAGTAGGGGTTGGGCCCAACCATGAATTTTTCATTGCTTCCGATGCAACACCTATCATTGAATATACGCGCAATGTGGTTTATTTAGATGATGAGGAAATTGTGATTTTGGAATCGGGCAAAGAAATGAAGATTAAAACGATTCGAAACCAAGATAAAACACCTTATATCCAAGCATTAGAAATGCAATTGGAAACAATCGAAAAAGGCGGGTTCGAGCATTTTATGCTGAAAGAAATATACGAGCAACCTCGATCTATTCGTGATAATATGCGCGGCCGCTTGAATATCGAGCTTGGTGAAGTAACTCTTGGTGGAATCATCGATTACCAGAGCAAGATCATGAATGCGGATCGTATCATTATCGTGGCTTGCGGTACTTCTTGGCATGCTGGTTTAGTTGGTGAATATTTATTCGAAGATTTGGCGCGTATTCCTGTTGAAGTTGAATATGCTTCTGAGTTCCGATATCGTAATCCAATTATTACCGAGAATGATGTAGTTATTGCAATAAGTCAGTCGGGCGAAACTGCCGATACGCTAGCTGCAATTGAATTAGCAAAATCTAAAGGCGCAACGATTTTTGGAATTTGCAATGTTGTTGGGTCTTCTATTGCTCGTGCAACTCATGCGGGTTCATACACACACGCAGGTCCTGAAATTGGTGTTGCTTCTACTAAAGCGTTTACCGCTCAGGTAACGGTTCTTACGTTGATGGCTTTAGTTATTGCAAACAAAAAAGGAACGATAACACAAGCAAAATATCATCAAATGCTAAATGGTCTCGATCAATTGCCTTCTAAAATAGAAGAGATGTTGAAATTAGATGATCAAATTCGTGATATCAGTGCCATTTATAAGGATGCCAATAATTTCCTCTACCTAGGAAGAAGTTATAATTTCCCAATTGCCTTAGAAGGAGCCTTAAAGTTAAAGGAGATTTCATACATACACGCCGAAGGTTATCCTGCAGCAGAAATGAAGCATGGTCCTATTGCGTTGATCGATGAAAACATGCCTGTCGTTGTTATTGCTCCAAGCAGAGGTGCTTACGAAAAGATTTTAAGTAACGTGCAAGAAGTTAAAGCTCGTGGTGGAAAAATCATTGCTATTGTAACGCAAGGCGATAAAGATGTTTCTGCTCTTGCCGATCATACCATCGAAATTCCAGATGTTGAAGAAGAATTAACACCTCTTATGAGTGTTATTCCATTGCAGTTATTGGCATATCATATCGCTATCATGAGAGGTTGTAATGTTGATCAGCCGCGTAATTTAGCGAAGTCTGTGACTGTTGAGTAATTCAAATCTAAAGCATAAAAAAAGCCCGATAATACTACTTATCGGGCTTTTTTATGTCAAAAACTAGACGGTCATAATTTCTTTCTCTTTTGCTTCAAGATGCTTATCTGTTTTGGCAATATAAGCATCTGTAAGTTGTTGGATTTTAACTTCTGAATCTTTTGCAACGTCCTCCGCAAGTCCATCTTTCACTAATTTACGGATGGCTTCATTAGCATCACGGCGAACATTACGGATACTAACTTTGGCATTTTCTGCTTCCCCTTTAGACTGCTTCACTAAGTTTAAACGTCTTTCTTCTGTAACAGGTGGGATGTTTAATCGAATCATAATACCATCATTTTGTGGCGTTAGTCCGATATTTGAACCAAAAATTGCTTTCTCAATAGGCCCAAGCATTTGCTTCTCCCAAGGTTGAACAGCAAGTGTTCTTGCATCTGGTGTGTTAATATTCGCTACTTGACTCAATGGTGTATTTGTACCATAATAATCAACATAAATTCCTTCTAACATTGCTGGGCTAGCTTTGCCTGCACGAATTTTAGCCAATTCGGCGTCAAGATGTGCAATTGCTTTTTCCATCAATGTGGTAGCGGCATCAATTTGTGGCTTTACGAGTTCGTTCATGACTTATTATATAATCGAGTGCAAATAAACAAGATTTAAAGAGTATTTTCAAATACTTTAGAATTCTACTAAAGTCCCAACATTTTCTCCAGCTATTAAACGTTTCAAATTACCAGGTTCATCCATGTTAAATACGATGATTGGTAGTTTGTTGTCGTTGCATAGGGTGAAAGCTGTCATATCCATTACGTTTAGCCCTTTTTCGTAAACTTCAGTAAATGAAATAACATCGTATTTAACAGCAGAAGGATCTTTTTCAGGATCGGCTGTATATATTCCATCTACGCGCGTACCCTTTAAAATGACATCCGCTTCAATCTCAATTGCACGAAGTGTTGCTGCTGTGTCTGTAGTAAAATAAGGGTTTCCTGTTCCAGCACCAAAAATTACAACTCGTCCTTTTTCAAGATGTCTCACAGCTTTTCGACGGATAAAAGGTTCGCAAATTTGTTCCATCTTAATTGCACTTTGAAGCCGCGTTTGAACACCAATTTCTTCAAGTGCCGATTGAAGAGCCATGCTATTAATTACTGTGGCGAGCATCCCCATATAATCGCCTTGAACACGATCCATTCCACCTTCTGCTGCCTGAATTCCACGAAAAATATTTCCGCCGCCTATTACAATTCCAATTTCGACACCTGCAGCTTGAATTTCTTTTATTTCCTGAGCATATTGTGAAATACGATCATGGTCAATACCAAAATTCTTTTTCCCCATAAGGGATTCACCACTTAATTTCAGGAGTATACGTTTATATTTCATTGCTTATATATTCTACTATCCAAAAAAAATCCCGCTACGAAGAACGGGATTAAAGAACAAAAAAAAGAGAGAATAAATTCTCTCTTTTTAAAATATTAATTAGCTACCAAGTGCATGACGCTTGAATGCAGTCACGATTAAATCTTTATCAATTGATTGAACATACTGACGAACAGTCATTTTGTTGTCTTTAATAAATTCTTGGTTTAAAAGCGTATTGTCTTTATAAAATTTACCAAGTTTTCCAGCAGCAATTTTTTCAACCATTTCTTCTGGTTTACCTTCTGCGCGGATTTGCTCACGAGCAATATCTAATTCACGCTCAAGTGTACTTGAATCAACATCGTCTTTATCGACAGCTACAGGACCCATTGCAGCAGTTTGCATAGATACATCTTTTGCAACAGCTTCAATTCCTGCAACACCAGCTTTATTGAAAGCAACAATAGTTGCTAACCGGAAACCAGGGTGATTGTATGCAGTTACAAAAGGAGCTTCGAGTTGAGAATAATGAAGTTCCATTCTCTCTCCAATTTTACCAACTTGTTCATTGATGCGCTCGCTAATTGGAAGTCCATCAAAAGAAGAAGCTAAAAGTGCCTCAACATCTGCAGGATTTGTATTCAAAGCGATGTCAGAAATTTTTGTAGTAAAATCAATGAAATCTTGATTCTTTGCAACGAAATCAGTTTCGCAGTTTAAAACAATTAATACACCACGAGAGTTATCGGAATTAACGCGTGCAATTACTACACCTTCGTTAGCATCACGATCAGCACGATTTCCAGCTACTTTTTGACCTTTTTTACGAAGGAAATCTACAGCCGCTTCGAAATCACCATTTGCTTCGGTGAGTGCTTTTTTGCAGTCCATCATTCCTGCGCCAGTCATTTGACGTAGTTTATTTACATCACCAGCAGTAATTGCTACAGTTGACATGATATTTTTATTTTCAGGTTTATGAATATTAATCTTTAGCTTCTTCGGTTGAAGTTGCTACTTCTGCTTTTTTGCTTTCCTCATCATCTCCCTTTTCTTTCTCCTGCTTGCGTTCGCTTAGTCCTTCTTGAACTGCACCAACAATAACATTCATAATTAAAGAGATTGCTTTCGCTGCATCGTCATTCGCAGGAATTGGATAATCAACAAGATTCGGATTTGAATTTGTATCAACTATAGCGAATGTTGGAATATTTAATCTGCGCGCTTCAGCAACAGCGATATGTTCTTTCGAAATATCGATAATGAATAAAGCAGCAGGAAGACGACTCATATCAGTGATTGATCCAAATTGAGTTTCCAATTTTTCACGTTCACGTGTAATGGTTAGTTTTTCTTTTTTAGAAATGGTCTCGTAAGTTCCATCAGAAGCCATTTTATCAATGGTTGCCATTTTCTTAACAGCTTTACGGATAGTCGCAAAGTTGGTAAGCATTCCACCAGGCCAACGCTCAGTAACATAAGGCATATTTACCTTTTTTACTGTTTCAGATACAATTTCTTTAGCTTGCTTTTTAGTTGCAACGAAAAGAATTTTTTTACCTGATTTCGCAATTTGCTTAAGTGCAGCAGCAGCTTCTTCAAGCTTAACTAACGTCTTATTTAAATCAATTACGTGAATTCCATTGCGCTCCATGAAAATGTAAGGAGCCATGTTTGGATTCCATTTGCTTTTTAGGTGACCGAAGTGCACTCCGGCCTCCAGAAGTTGATCAGTTGATACTCTTGACATAGTGATTCGAGGGACGGATGATTAACGTTTACTGAACTGGAAGCGTTTACGAGCTTTCTTCTGACCTGGTTTTTTACGTTCAACCATACGAGGGTCACGTGTTACCAAACCATTTGTACGAAGTGCAGGTTTATTTGCAGGATCAAGCTCAACAAGAGCCTTTGCAATTGCAAGACTCAAAGCACCAGCTTGACCGGTAATTCCTCCGCCTTGAATGTTTGCAGTAACATCAAATTTACCTTCATGTTCGGTAACAAGAAATGGCTGATTTACTTTTCCACGCAATGTTGGAACTGTAAAATAATCAGAAATATCACGTTTGTTTATAGTGATTTTTCCTGTTCCTGGCTTAAGATAAACACGGGCTACTGCCGTTTTTCTTCTACCGCTTGTATTAATTACTTCCATTATCGTAGATCGTTAATGTTGATAGTTTTTGGTTGCTGAGCTGCATGTGGATGCTCGTTTCCAACGTAAACGAAAAGATTACCAAATAAAGCACGTCCTAATTTTGTTTTAGGAAGCATTCCTTTTACCGCTTTTTCGATAATAAGGCCTGGCTTTTTATTTAGCAATTCTCGCGGAGTTTGAAAACGCTGTCCACCCGGATATCCGGTGTAACGCGTGTAGATTTTCTCATCCGTTTTATTTCCGGAAAGAACGATCTTCTCTGCATTAATAATAATTACATTATCACCACAATCAACGTGCGGTGTGTAATTTGGCTTTTTCTTGCCACGAATTAACATAGCTACTTGCGAACTTAATCGTCCAAGTATCATGTTCTCGGCATCTATCAGCACCCAATCTTTGGTTACTGTAGCTTTGTTGGCCGAAACTGTTTTATAACTTAATGTATCCAATGTTTCTTAGTATTTAAGAATACGATTTTTCCAAACGGGCTGCAAAGATAGGAATTGAATCCTTATGAGCAAATATATTCAGCAGTAAATTTCAAACATATTTATTAAACAGTTGAAATATTTCTGAAATGCCCTATAATTAACACATTCGGAAAATGAAAACTTTCAAACTGTTTGGCGAATATAATTAATCTTATTGAATAAGTAGATTGCACCCACGTACATCGCTGTTGTCGAAACGGCCAATTACATCAAATAAACCATCTTCCCAAACAATTCCTAAATCTTGTGTTGCAATAAATGAACAGGAGTCCAAATTAGCCAAGTCAATCACATTAATTCCGCCCCTCACTCCAATCTTACCTGATTCAAAAGGGTCATTAATTTCCCGAATTCTTATCGACATCCATGGCGGACAGCTAAATTTTCCCGAATCGCCCATCCATGCTTGGCTTAATAATTCAGTCATTCCATATTCGCTGTGTACTTTATTTACAGGCCAATTACTTTGAATTGTTTCGTGGAGATCTTGCCGAATCATCTCTCTTTTTCGTCCTTTCATTCCTCCCGTTTCCACGACAATTAAATTCTCCCAAGCGGGTGGATTTAATTCAGAAAAATCAATTAATGCGAAACTTACTCCAATCAACCACACCTTTTCATTTTTTACTTTGAGTGTTTCTAGTAATGATGCTAATTCGGAATAGTTGTTTAGAAAAAAACCACTTTCTGGCCGGCCTGATTTTTCAATTAAACCCTGAGTCATATTTACAAGCGAAGAATCTTGTCGTTCTAAATAGGAAGGAAGTAATCCAAGGATAATATAATCGGATACATTTCCGTATTGCATTTCAAAACATCGTAGATAACTTTCTTTGTACAATGTGAGTTCTGCAATTTGGTGAACGGATGTGTCTTTGCCCGTTGTTCCCGAACTTCTAAACGTGATTTCTTCCATCATGTTCGAATTGAAAATGGATTGCTCCTTGAAAAATTGTATGGGCAAAAACGGAATATCCTTAGAGCTTTTTATTTTTTCTACCTCGATATTTAATGCCTTCAACCAAGATGTATAAACAGGAATGTACTCAGCTTGGTAGTGAAAAACACGCAAACACATTTCTTCGAAATCTTCTGGGGAAGAGATTTCGAAAATAGAATTTCGGAGTGGGGTTCGTTCGTTTTGAAACACGATGCAAAAATGCAATATCTTCGTGAGATGTTTTGCAGGTCAAATTTACATCAGCTCATTTTATTAATGCTATCTGTATTGATATTTTCTTGTAAAAAAGACAAACAATTTCCGAAAGAGCCATTCATAGAATTTAAAGAGTTTTCTCAAATTCGTGATATTAACGGAAAAGACTCTATTGGCAATTTACATCTGTATTTTACCGATGGAGATGGAGATTTTGGTTTGAGTCCTGCCGATACGTTCGCTCCATTTAATCGTGGATCTAAGTATTACTACAATTTTTTCATCAACTATTATGAAAAACAAAATGGGATTTGGATACGAATTGTCAATCCTGCAATTACTCCCGGAGGCGATACGCTTGCGAATCACAGTAGAATTCCAAATTTAACTCCCGCAGGACAAAACAAAACGCTTGAAGGTGATATATATATGTCCCTTTTTACCAACAATCCATTTTCGACTTTCGATACAATTCGATATGAAGTTACTATTTCGGATCGATCATTAAATAGGAGCAATCAGATTCAAACTCCCGAAATTATCCTTTCTAAATAGAGATTTATTTACTTAGCTGAAATTACAGAATTCTCGACTTCTCTCCTTTTTTTGGATTAATTGGAACCTTATAGCGCGCTTTGTGTTACATTTGCACGCTTATTTAGAACGGTTTTAAACAAGCCATTGATTTTGAACAATATGCTAAGTATTCGCAATTTATTTGCTGGAATCGAGGATAAAGAAATTCTCAAAGGATTTAATTTAGAGGTTAAAGCGGGTGAGGTTCATGCTATTATGGGGCCGAATGGTTCTGGTAAATCGACATTAGCATCGGTTCTTGCTGGCCGAGAAGAATATCAGGTTCGTTCGGGTGAGATTATTTTTGAAGGGAAAGATTTACTTGAAATGCCACCTGAAGATCGTGCTCGCGAAGGAATCTTTTTGGCATTTCAATATCCGGTCGAAATACCAGGCGTTAGCATTACCAATTTTCTGAAAACAGCTATTGCAGAACAGCGCGAATACAAAGGACTTCCACCGATTGAGCCCAAAGAATTTCTTCAAATGATGAAGGAAAAGAAGGCCATTGTTGAAATCGATACCAATTTAACAAATCGTTCGGTGAATGAAGGTTTTTCGGGTGGCGAGAAAAAGCGGAACGAAATTTTTCAAATGGCCATGCTCGATCCTAAATTGGCCATTTTGGATGAAACGGATTCCGGGTTGGATATTGATGCATTGCGAATTGTTGCAAATGGTGTAACGCATTTAAAAACACCCAATAATGCGTGTATTGTAATTACTCACTACCAACGATTACTCGAATATATCGTACCTGATTTTGTTCACGTGATGTACGAAGGACGAATCGTAAAATCGGGCGGGAAAGAACTGGCTTTGGAGCTAGAAGAAAAGGGTTACGACTGGATTAAGAAAGAACTTGCCATTTAATAAACTGTTTTCTATGTCTGAAACAATTGAAGGGCTTTCACTAAGTGATAAATTCTTGGCCCATTACTCAAGCCGCATTGATTCCTTAAGTCAAGGCAATCCAGATTTTAGGATTCTCCGAGAAAAGGCCATTTCTGCTTTTTCTAAAATGGGTTTCCCCTCAAAAAAACATGAGGAGTATCGTTACCTGAAATTAGATGCTTTCATAAATCTTCAGTCTATATTTTCAAGCAAAGCAGATCAAACTACCCTCGATACTCAACTACTAAATAATCCTCTGATTCTTCAAGATGCCTATCGTATTGTATTGATAGATGGCGTTTTCTCGAATACGTTTTCCGATTTATCTGGATTACCTCAAAACGTTGAAATATCAAGTCTTGCTGATGCTATTTCGAATAATAATTCATCTGCTTTAGTTCATCTTGGAACATTAGCAAATGTTGAATTAGATCCTTTTATTTCGAGCAATACACTTGCTTTTTCGGATGGACTCTTTTGTAATGTATCAGAGAATTCAAAACTCGAAAAACCGATACAGATTATTCATATTCAGTCGACTGCAGAATATTCTCACTCACGAATTTTATTTGTTGCTGAGAAATCATCAAAATGCCAAGTTGTTCAAACATTTTTATCTGCAAACAATTCAGGCGCAGCTTCAAACAATACAGTTTCTGAAATTCTTGTTGGAGAAAATGCCCATGTTGAATGGACAACTTTTCAAGCCGAAGATCAATCCGCTGGTTTAATTAATACAACCGAAGTCCATATTAAACATCAAGGTTTTTTTAAAACAGTAACCATTACATTGGGTGCAAATCTAGTGCGCAACAACCTTAATATTGTTTTGGCAGCCTCAAACTGCGAAGCACATTTGTATGGATATTATCATCCTATTCATAATCAAGTATTCGATAATCACACCTTAGTAGATCATCGTTTTCCGCGTTGCGAGAGCAATGAACTTTATAAAGGTGTAATCGATAATAAAGCAACTGCCATTTTTAATGGTAAAGTATATGTCCGCAAGGATGCCCAAAAAACGAATGCGTATCAAAGTAACAAGAATATTTTACTTAGTGATGAG
>CAXNGM010000049.1:0-10085 GCA_964201695.1 Bacteroidia bacterium
TCTTGTAATCCAGCAATGGGTGGAATTGCTAAGGGTCAAATCGTTCGTGAAATTGATGCTTTAGGTGGCTATAGCGGAATAATATCCGACCTTACTGCGATTCAGTTCAAGATGCTAAATCTCTCAAAGGGACCTGCAATGTGGAGCCCAAGAACACAGAACGACAGAATGCGTTTTGCGGAGCAATGGAGGTTGATGCTAGAGAGAACACCCAATGTTGATTTCTTCCAAGATATGGTTTCGTCATTGCTTATTGAAAATGGTGTTGTAGTTGGTATTAAAACAGGCTTAGGAATTGAAATTAAATCGAAAGCAGTCGTATTAACAAACGGCACCTTTTTAAACGGACTAATCCACATAGGAGAGAAAAATTTTGGTGGTGGACGCGCAGCTGAAAAGCAAGCAACGGGCCTAACAGAACAATTGGTTGATTTGGGTTTTAGAAGCGGGAGAATGAAAACAGGAACACCGCCTCGAGTTGATGGTCGCTCTTTAGATTATTCAAAAATGGATATTCAACCAGGGGACTTAAACCCCCAGAAGTTTTCCTACACAAATACACCTCTGCTTAAGCACCAGCTTCCTTGTTATATGACCTATACCAATGAATCTGTTCATGACACCCTAAGAACAGGTTTTGATAAGTCACCCATGTTTAGTGGTAGAATTCAGGGATTGGGTCCACGTTATTGTCCGTCTATTGAAGATAAAATAGATAGATTTGCGGACAAAGACAAGCATCAGCTATTTATTGAACCGGAGGGATGGGAAACAGTAGAAGTTTACGTCAATGGTTTCTCAACATCACTTCCAGAATCAATCCAATTTGAAGCTTTACGAAAGGTTGCGGGATTTGAATACGTAAAAGTATTTAGACCTGGATACGCTATCGAATATGATTATTTTCCGCCTGAACAACTGAACTTAACCCTTGAATCAAAGCTTATTTCTAATTTGTATTTGGCAGGACAAATTAATGGGACTACAGGATACGAAGAAGCAGCTGGTCAAGGTATAATGGCAGGTATAAATGCCCACCTAAAAATTAATGAAAAAGACCCTTTTATTTTAACTCGGTCAGAAGCATATATTGGAGTTTTAATTGATGATTTGGTTACAAAAGGCACAGAAGAACCTTATCGTATGTTTACTTCTAGAGCGGAGTATCGTATTTTACTTCGTCAAGACAATGCCGACACGCGCCTTACACCTAAATCGCATGAATTGGGATTGGCCTCAGACGAACGTCTAAAACGAGCACTAACTAAAAGAGATTCTGTATCGGGTTTCATCAAATTCATCAATAACAAAAGCATCGAACCCGAAATCCTTAATAGTTATTTAGAACAAACAGGATCTCCAAATGTTAGCCAGAAAATTAAAGTTGGTACTGTTGTTTCTCGTCCACAAGTTACCTTGAAAGGATTGATAGAATCTATTCCTGATATTTCAACGTATATTAATGAGAATGCGGTTGATGAAGAAATAATTGAATCGGCCGAAATATTGTTAAAATACGACGGGTACATTAACAAAGAACAAGAAGTTGCTAATAAGCTATTGCGATTAGAGCACATTGAACTTCATTCTAATTTTGATTACAGGTCATTAAAGTCCTTATCATCTGAAGCTAGAGAAAAACTAAGTAAAATTAAACCATCAAGTATTGGGCAAGCATCAAGAATAAGCGGTATTTCACCCTCCGACATTTCTGTTTTGATGGTATTCTTGGGACGATAAGTTTCACGTGGAACATATGGAAAAAATAAACGCTTGCCCTTTATGTAAAGGCGAAGAATTTAAAAGCCGATTTGGATGTGTTGATTATACGGTCTCGAAAGAAACCTTTCAAGTAGTTGAATGTAATGCCTGTGGATTTGTGTTTACGAATCCTCGGCCATTTGAAAAAGACCTAGGGAATTATTATAAATCAGACACCTACATCTCTCATTCCGATACATCGAAAGGCCTAGTAAATAAATTATATAAGGCAATTCGGAAAATAACACTAAGCCAAAAATACCGACTTGTTTCGCCTTTTATAGAATCAGATTCATTGCTCGATATAGGTTGCGGAACTGGGGCATTCCTTAATTATTGCAAACAACAAGGAGTATCCGTAAATGGCATTGAGCCCGATATCGACGCGCGAAGTTTTGGAATAAAAAATTATGGCATTGATGTTTATCCTCAGGACAAACTGAATGAGTTCTCAAACAATTCGTTTTCTGTTATAACGATGTGGCATGTCTTAGAACATGTTTCCAATTTACATGAACGTGTTTCGGAAATTAATAGATTACTAACTGACAAGGGCCGTGTATTTATTGCTGTGCCAAATCACCTTTCGAATGACGCACAATATTATGCTGAAAACTGGGCCGCATATGATGTCCCAAGGCACTTAAATCATTTTGACCATAAAAGCATTAAGTCGCTTTTCGAACAACACGGCCTACAACTAGAACGAATTTTACCAATGAAATTCGATGCGTTTTATGTGTCTATTTTGAGTGAAGAAATCAAAACCGGTTCACGAAATTTTGTTCGTGGAATGTACCGTGGATTTATTTCTAATCTGAAGGCAAAAGAAACCACTTGGTCGAGCCAAATTTACGTTTTTAGAAAAAGAGGGACATAGGGGCCACCTAATCAACCCGAGCCCCAAGTTGGACACTTGGTATTCAACTGAGCGCGATTTGCCCTTACGTTGCGACTGGCGAGGTAAAAAATTTGTCTTATTTGTCGATTGAACCTGTTTTAATTCCAACAGCTCATGTCAACAATAAGGTCTTTCTCAACACGAATGTATATTGGTGCCTTTTTGAATACTATAGCCGTAAGACGATCGATTTTTTGTCCGTCTTGTAGCCCAAAGAAAATTTCCGGAATAATTGTTTTCTCAAAGATTCCCGCACCAAGATTTTTCATTTCTAAATCTGGATTATCGCCAGCGCTAAAATATGGGCTCGGTTGAACAACCGTTCCATCTGTTAATAGTGCTTTTAAGTGAACGTAGCATTCACCAGCAATTATATTTTGCATAGCAGCCAATGTGTCCCTATAATTATCATACACAATTCGAATAAAATCGTCTTGTAGGATCTTGGACGGAAAGCTGTAAACTACTTCTTTCTCAACTGAAGGAGGGTTTATTTCAAATACCAAATCTGTTGATTTTCGATCGGGGTCTCCATAACCTCCTCCATCTTTTGGCTTTACCAAAAAGTGAATGTCTTCAGTAAAAACAGTCGCCGCATCAACACCATAAAATTCGGTCGGAATCATTGTATAACTGTAAACATGGTCGGATTCTTTTGTCATTTTCAATGTATCGTTGCTATTCTTCCACGGTTGTGCTCCAACTCCATTCACCAATGGATGACCTGCTGGATGTTCAAAGGGTTTCCATGTCCAAATGAATAAATCTTTTGAAGAATCCGCATCCGCGATTAATAATTGAACATGCTCCAATGTTTGATCTAATTGATCGAGGTTAACAATTATCTTAACTTCCTGATTCGGATTCGTATAGTCACTTGGATCGGAAGTTACAACTTGAGCGTTGGTATTAGAAAAAGAAGCACTTACTAATACCAACAAAAGGAATAATTTATTCATAAATCGAATTTATTGAACACGTGAAAAAGTATAGTCATATCGGAGGTAGCTCACTCCGCAAGAGTCGGTTCTGTTTAATTTAAATAGAAACCGATTGTCTGTTTCTCTGGGCATATTTCCAAGATTTGCAGACAGCGTATCACCCTTGGATGTATAAAAATTTATGGCTGTTGGATAGGGCATTTCATTATAAGCCCATGTTCCACTTGTACCCAAAATTCTTGGCATAGATCCCGGCTGAATAATGGAATACGCACTATTTTCTTTCTCAAATCGAATAATCATCTTATTGCTTTCGCTTGATGAGAAATAGGAAAATATATTTTGTGTTTCGGGCAACGGAACGGTTAAGTCAACTTGACTTAAATCTGATACTATCCAACTTCCATAAATACCCTCACCAGCAGTGTATTCGGGTCCAATTTCTTTTAATTCGGGTTTACATCCTTGAAATAAAACGGCCGATAAAAGAAGAGTTAAAAAGCTTGTTGTTTTCATAATGATCTGTTTAAAAGTATTATTCACATCCACCTGTAGGATTTAACTCAAATCCAATAACGGTATTTTCTGCACCAGGAAATTGTAGAACCATACCAGGACAATTCCAAGGTGCGCCTCTTGATAATGAAGGAATGCCCAATGTGCCAATCCGTTTTATTTGAATGGTTCGATCTCCTTCAAAACAAAGCTCTTTTCTGCGTTCATCCCTAATTGCATTGATTAAGGATTGACCAGAGGCATTAACTTCAATTAATCCAGCGCGAGCTCGAATGTCATTTAAATCGTTTAATGCTGTTATATAATCAGGGCTTTGAGAAGATGCCAATGCCTCTGCTCGCGTTAACTTCATTTCGGTTAAATGTAGGATCGGAATCCACATGAATGAGCGGTCGAATTTAGCAACACCATAAATTGATGTTGGTCCTTCCCCAATTTGTCGAAACCAATTTTTTCCACGTGAGTCAGTTGTGTCGCTTGTCATGAATGAAAAGAAATCGGCATTCGCTCTCATCGAAGGATTGGTATTGTTGTCGGAACGGTAATTTAAGAATGCTCCTCCTCTATCGTCCGAAATACTGTTTTGGTTATAGCTTACCGTAGCAAATACTTGTTCAGTATTCGATCCAGCAGTAAAACGGTTTGTTGTATCTAGCAAAGAAAATTGACCACTATTAATAACTTCATCTGCAGAAGCTGCGGCTAAATCAAACTCATTTAAATCGAAATAAACACGAGCCATTAATGCTTTTGCTGACCATTTGCTAGCATAAATTCCATTTGTTTCAGGTAGATTTTGCTCAGCAAACTTTAAGTCAACCAAAATAGAATCATAACAAGCTTTAACGGTAGATCGAAGACCAACTTCTTGAGAGAATTTCATGCGAAGAACGATACCTAAATGGCTATTGTCGGAGGTGTATCCAGCAGGCTGAGCAAATAGTCGCAAAACACCATGATGGCTTAATGCTCTTAGAAAACGCGCCTCGGCTTCTAGCTGTATTTTTTCTTGATCGGTAATATTTTCTACATCTTCCTTTTTAGCAATAAGCTGATTCGCTCGATAAATAGTGATGTAGGCATTTTGGTAAACACTTCCGATTGTTCCATTAAAAATGTCAGTTTTTCGAGTGTAAATTTGGATGTAATCGTTTTGATTAGCAGGCGAATCAATATTATCTCCAAGCAATTCAGACATATTTTGAATTTGTCCTCCGTACATATTAGCAACCACGTCGTACGAGGAGATTAATAGTCTTTGTAAATCCTCTTTGGTTCTGACTGCTTCTTCAGAAACAGATTGACTTTCTGTTTTCTCGGGTAATTTGTCTAATAAATCTTCTGAACAAGATTGCAAAAAGATTAAAACGAAAACAGACAGAAAGAATGCGTTTAATTTCATCATTTTTTCGGTTTTTAGAAGCCAATATCAAGGCTAAATGTGAATGTTTTTTGTTGAGGGGCCGTTAAATAGGTAATGTTCGGGCTCATGTTTCGGTCGGTAGCATTTTCGAAATCGCGGGCAATTTCAGGATCTAGACCTGGGAACTTTGTAAGTGTAATAAGATTCGTGGCCGCGATAGCAACACGTATTTTAGCAAGCTTTGTTTTACGAAGAATTGACTCTGGTAAATTGTATCCTAAAGAAAGATTGCGCATGCGAGCAAATGTTCCATCGTGCAACCACAGGTCTGTATTTATCCAAGGAGTTCCAGAACCATAGGTCGTTGGTGTGGTTGTGAGAATCGGATACATTGCATTGTCTCCAGCAGCCCTCCAACGGTCAAATTGATCTGTACGATGATTCCAACCATCTGAATCGTATGTTCCTAATTGGCGTTTTGAAGATGAGTCATAAATATCTCCACCTAAAGTAAACACCCAAAACATCGATAAATCGAATGCACCATAACGAAAGTCGTTTCGTAAACCACCAAATGCATCCGGGAGAATACTTCCCGTAGAGACGCGATTTGCTGGATCCCAAGCAAACGTTTCATTTCCATCTTTATCAAGATAAACAGGCTTTCCTGTTGCAGCATCAACATGGCTAAAACGAACCAGGAAATTATTTCCAATTGGACGACCAACAACAAGACGAGTATCGTTTGTTCCTCCAGAAATAGCCTCTTCGGTGTAATTTCCTAAGCTACTTACTTCGTTGTGGTTTCTTGCAATATTAAAATCTACAGACCATTTGAATTTAGAATCGATAACCTTGGCTTTTATTGAAAGTTCAACTCCGGAGTTTACAATTTCGCCAACATTTGCCCAGGCCCGTGAAAACCCTGTATTCGTTTGCGTTTGAACATTTAAAAGGACATCGCTCGACAATTTGTTGTAGTAGGCAAATTCTCCAGTAATACGATCTCCTAAGAGACCAAATTCAACAGCTGCATCAACTGTGCGCGATTTTTCCCATCTAATATCTGGGTTTGCTGGATTTCCAGCATCTGGAAAAAGGATTGTTTCTCCATTGTATGCATTGGGCGCCGTGTAAAAAATCCCATATTGAGCATATGAAGGAACATTGGAGTTTCCATTAACCCCGATAGAACTTTTAATTTTAAGGAAGGATATAATTTTATTATCCTTTAAAAATGCAGCATCTGAAATATTATATCCAATCGATGCAGATGGGAAGAAACCGTATTTATTGTTTTTCCCAAATTTACTGGAACCATCTCTACGACCAACGATTTCCGTGTAAATGCGCTTTTTAAAATCGTATCGAATACGTCCAAATTGTGATAGAAAATTCCATGAGTCGAACGAAGAACTTCCGCTTGGAACTGCCGCAGCATCATTCGCAGTAAGAAAGCCAGATGCGTTCAGTTCGTTTTTAGACCCGGCGAAACGCTTGGTATCAGAGTTTTGATATTCCGTTCCAGCCATAAAACTGAAATTGTGAATGTCATTGATTGATTTCAAATAAGTAACAACAGCGTTCAAATTGAAGTTTGCAACATCAAAACTACTTCTGTAAGCCTTTCCCAATAATGGGTTGTTCGAATCGTATCCTGGTTTTTGAAATTGGTTTTCTTCCCAATGCATGTAGTCGATAGAGCCCGTTCCATTAAAATACAAATCTTTAATTGGATTTAACTCTAGTGAAAGGCTGTTTATAGAACGATTCTCTGTTGTTTGCCAATCGCGAAGTTCTCTATTTGCAACAGGATTTCGACTAATATCATTGCTAGGTAAAAAGAAGTCGCCGGCCTTATGAATTACCTTACCGTCATCGTTTAAAACATCATTTTCGTAATAAATTGGATAGATTGGAAGCGCTGTTGACATTGCTGCCCCGAGACCACCGCTCCAAGCCATTCCTTGTCTAAAGTTAACCCCTTCGGAAATAGAGCTAGATAAAGAAACCTTTCCCCATTTAGCAAATTTATAATCACCGTTTAAGCGTCCTGCTGTTCGCTGGTAGGCGTTTCCTTTCATGTATGACTGATCGTTTTGTCTTGATAAGCCTCCATACACATTGTATTTCTCAGCTCCATTAGAAATCCCCAAATCATAATTTTGCTGATACCCTGTTCCAATAACTTCTTTTACCCAGTCAGTATTGGTCTTCCGAGCATCTTCCATAGATATGTTGCCGGGCAAAGAGGGGGTTCCTGTTTTGCCATCATTTACCCAAGCTTCTTCGTACATCTGAAGAAACTCTGTATTGTTCATCATATTGGGCAATACTGTTGGTCGACTAACGCCTTGACGGGTCGAGAAATCCACGTGGACTCCTTTACGTTTCCCGCGTTTAGTGGTAATTAAAATAACACCGTTCGATCCACGCGAACCATAAATTCCAGTTGCGGCGGCATCTTTTAATATTTCTACAGATTCGATATCGTTCGGGTTAATGGTTGCCAATGGGTTGTTGTTTGATGCTCCATTGTTCCCATTTAAAAAATAGTCTTGCGTGATCGGAATTCCATCAACGACATAAAGTGGATCGCCACCAGCAGACACAGATGCAACACCACGAATTCGAACTGATGAGGCGCTACCTGCTGCTCCAGACCCTGTAATTACTTGAAGTCCTGAAACCTTTCCTTGTAAGCCATTTTCAAAGCTAGGGGTTGGTACTTCTGTTAATTCTTTCCCATCTAGTTTAACAATGGAGCTAATTACATCTCGCTTTCGCTGAACACCGTATCCCACAACAACCATTTCGTTAAGACTGTTTGCGTTGGGTGTCATTCTAATTTTTACATCAACATTTTTGTCTTTAACAACGTCAAATGTTTTAACCACTTTCGAATAGCCAACGAAGGAAAATTCTAAAACGGCTTTTCCAACAGGAACATTATTTAATTGGAATTTTCCATTGATATCCGAAACGGTTCCGATGGTTGTTCCTGAAATTC
Source organism: Bacteroidia bacterium (assembly GCA_964201695.1). Classification (GTDB taxonomy): domain Bacteria; phylum Bacteroidota; class Bacteroidia; order M30B66; family M30B66; genus CALQRR01. Next base: position 8,493 of record CAXNGM010000049.1, read on the forward strand.
GAACAGCCGCACCAATCATTGATTGATTTGTTTCGTCTAAAATAGAACCTGAAATGGTTTGAGCAAACGACGGAACTTTAATCAAACAAAGGAAGAAGATACAGAGGCGTAAAGGTTTATTCATATTGAAACGAGTTGCAATTAGTTTTTAATAAGTTTTCCGCTGTGTGTTTTATTATCAATGTTCAGGGAGTAAAAATATACTCCAGCATTTAATCGAGCAGTACTAAATTGAAATTCTTTAGAATCGTCTAGAGTAATAGATGTTGATTGTAAAGCAATTCTACCCGTAATATCGCGTAAAGTAAATGTCGCTTTTTCTTTAGGTTTTTCGTTAATCCGAATCGTAATGGATTCATTAAATGGATTTGGAAAAACATTAATGAACGATTGATCAACGATTGTGTTAACGGCATTGGGTTCCAATGGAAAAATGTTTGCAGGAGGAACGATGCGGCGATCTAAATAAACGTGGAACTCTCCAGGTGCATATGAAAATGCGTTTCCAGGGTTATTCAAATCAAGACTGTCGTCGTTAAGATAGTCGTACCATACTCCTCCAAAAGGGAAGTTCGGGTTCATATCTTGTCCAACCACATCAAAATTTCCAGCGATTACGCAATTAAAGTCATTTCCAGTAAAGCGAATAACCTTCTCATATAAACCAAGATCCATATACAATCCCAAATCGCGCATTTGAGGCTGAGTTTTTTTCAAATAGATGAGTTTGCGATATACATCAAACAGTTCTCTTCGGCTGCTGTCTTGGAAATACTCCCAACGAAGGGGCTTGCTAGATGTTCTACAATCAGTGCTGAATGTTCCATCGCCGCAATCTGTAATTGAAACATCATATCCAAGTTCGCCAAATTGCCACATCATTTTAGGACCGGGAAGCGGAATGCAAAAAGCGGAGGCGGCAGCCATTCTTTTTAATGCCGTATTTATTTCACGTGTATTATGAGTGGCTGTAGAATTGCCGTATGCGATGTTCTTATACATAAGTCGCTCTTCGTCATGGCTTTCCATATAAGAAAGTAGGCCATAATTCCCCCAACCTCTGTATTGTGGAGTTGTGTTGTATAGGTTCTGGCTTTGTCCGCTTAAATAACCCATTGTTGCCTCATTGTAATAATCTGTACCTTTTCCCCAAAGCATCAAACCATTGTCAGCATAAACTGATTCTTCATAAACATCACCAAGGTGCTCCAAAATAATATATGCGTTAGCGTCTGTTTGGCGAATAGTCGAAGCATAATCTAGAATAATATTAATTCTACTTTGATCATAGTTGCTCCAAGCGCTAATATTACTTCCTGAATTTGTTTGTGTAAGTCCTTTGCTTAAGTCGAATCGAAAACCATCAAGTTTATATTCTTGAAGCCAATGTTTAAGTGTTTTTTTAACAAAGTACTTTGTTGCTTGACTTTCATGATTAAAATCAAATCCAACAGAAAAGGGGTGAGTCGCAACTTGATTAAACCATGGGCTTTGGGCTGTTGGTTGCCCGAATTCGCCTGCCGAAGGGTTGTAATACATTTTCAACATTGGATTTTGCCCAAAAGCATGGTTGAATACAACATCTGAAATTAC
>CAXNGM010000050.1:0-9679 GCA_964201695.1 Bacteroidia bacterium
ATTTTGAAGTTTTTGGTGAAGTCGCCAGCTGTATTGGAAGCTGCGGTTAGCTACCTCGATAACCGTGCATGGGGAATTACGTTTGCTTTGGCAAATCTCGGTTACCGCGCATTTTTCATTGGAGTTTCGAGTGCGAAAATTATCATAGGAAGCACATTTGCAACGGCAATTGCCAACGTCATTCTCAATTATGGATTAATATTCGGGCATTGGGGTTTGCCTGCTTGGGGAATTGAAGGTTCGGCAATCGCATCCTCGCTTTCCGAAATTATTGGATTGCTATGCTTTGCCTTGTATGCTTTTTTTGGGAGATTTCATCAGACGTATGCATTATTTAGAACCTGGAAATGGCAGCCCGATTTGATTCGCAACATGAGTAAAATTGCTTCTCCTGTGATGTTCCAGAATTTTCTTTCTCATGTAGGATGGTTTTTATTTTTTATCATCATTGAACAAAGCGGCGAACGTGCTTTGGCAATTTCGGTAGTGATTCGTATAATTTACATGTTTGAAATGGTGCCTTTCTGGGGTTTGAGTTCAGCTTCAAATACCTTGGTTTCATTCACCATTGGCGAAAATCGTTTGCAAGATGTTATCCCCTTGCTCAAAAAAATAACAATCTTGTCCTTGCTTTTTGCCTCCCCATTTATATTGGCAAACCTCCTTTTTCCAGAATTTATTTTGGGCTTGGCCATTGAAAATAAAAATGCAACAGGATTAATTACCGATTGTATTCCTACATTATATATGATTTCGGCTGCGCTTTTGTTTTTTGGACCAGCAATGACTTGGTATAGTGGAGTTTCAGGATCAGGTAATACAAAAACGGCTCTATTTATAGAAACCATTGCGATAGCCAGTTATTTGTTGGTTGCTTTGTATTTAGGTATTTATTTAAAGGCCGATGTTTTCCTTATCTGGTTAACAGAACCGTATTATTTTATTGCGTTATTTGTTTTTTCTAGAATGTATATGCAGACCGGAAAATGGAAAAATAAAATGGTATGAATGAAAATTGCTTTTTCAATACAAAAAAATTAGTTTTATTCTTAATTTCAACCAATGAAGACCGAATTTGTGTCAATTTCATAACTTCGACTTAACGTTAAAGAGTTTTATCAGCAATACATTCGCACAATAATTTAACATTTCGAGTTTCATGAGCACTGAGAAAATTAAAATCTTGTTAGTTGACGATGAACCCGATATTTTGGAGTTTATCAGTTACAATTTAGTTAAAGAAGGATTCGAAGTATTTACATGTGGAAATGGCAAAGATGCTATTCAGATGGCTCGACAAGAGCGTCCACAGATTATCATTTTGGATGTGATGATGCCCGATTTGGATGGTATTGAAACCTGCAGGGTAATCAGAGAAACACCCGAATTGAAGGATGTTTTAATTGCTTTTTTAACGGCCCGAAATGAAGATTATTCTCAGATTGCCGGCTTCGACGCAGGTGCCGACGATTACATCAACAAACCTATTAAACCTCGTGTTTTAGTTTCTCGGATTAAAGCACTTCTTCGCCGTCAAGGAAGTATAGGTGAAGAAGAAATTGTTGAAATGAACGGTTTTTTTATTGACCGAGAAAAATACCTGATTAAGAAAGATAATCAATCTATAAATCTTCCTAAAAAAGAATTTGAACTCATCTCATTGCTTGCCTCGCGACCAGGAAAAGTATTTACTCGCGAAGATATTTTGAAAAACGTTTGGGGCGATGATGTCGTTGTTGGCGATCGTACCATTGACGTTCATATTCGTAAATTGCGTGAGAAATTAGGAGATGCATATATTCGTACAATTAAAGGAGTAGGTTATAAATTTGAATTCTAAAGCAATACCCCGGTTAACATTCGCGCAAAGACTTAATACATCAACACCCCGAAGTCTTTCACTTTTTCTCGCATTTTGGTTTTCAATATGCGTGGGATTTCTTGTTGGTATTTTTGAATATATATTCCACAGAGAACATACCATTTGGGTTCCCGTATTTGTTTTAGTATTCACTTTTGTACTGTCTTTTTTCCTATTTCAGTTTGCAGTTGAGCGTTTCATTTACCGAAAAATAAAGCTCATTTACAAGAATATCCACAACCTCAAACTGAAGAAAGGTCAGAAATTAAAATCTGTTGATCTAAACACTGACATCATTTCGGCCGTTAACAAAGACGTTGAGGCATGGGCGAAAGACCAGAAAGAAGAGATTGAATACCTCAAGAATTTGGAAAATTATCGACGCGAGTTTTTGGGGAATGTGAGCCATGAATTAAAAACGCCTATTTTCAATATTCAAGGGTACATTATGACCTTGTTAGAAGGAGGATTGGAAGATTCGTCCATCAATAGAACGTACCTCGAACGCGCAGAGAAAAGTGTGGAGCGCATGGTGAATATTGTGGAAGATCTCGAAATTATTACCCAATTCGAATCCGGGCAATTAATACTTCATAAAGAGAAATTCGATATCATTGAATTGGCGCGCGATACCATGTCGAGTATTCAATACAGTGCGGAGAAGAAGAATGTAAAATTGTTTTTCAAAGACACCTACGACAAACCTATTTACGTAAAAGCCGATAAGGAAAGTGTCCAAAAGGTGATCAGTAATTTACTGGTTAATTCCATTAAATACAGCAAGCAAGTAGGGGAGACCAAGGTTTCTTTTTACGACATGGATGAGAATATTTTGGTGGAAGTAACCGACAATGGAATAGGAATTTCGCAAGAACACATTCCCCGATTATTTGAACGATTTTATCGTGTCGAAAGAAGTCGTTCGCGCGATATTGGTGGAACTGGTCTTGGACTTTCCATCGTGAAGCATATTATTGAAGCGCACAATCAAACCGTCAATGTTCGAAGTACGCTCGGAATCGGGACAACATTTGGTTTTACATTAGCGAAATCGCGCTAAGTTTATCAATTTCTTACCCATCATTTATTTTATCGCAAAAGGTATATTGCTTAAATTTTAAGGATTTCTATCGAAAACCATTTAAATCGCAATCGTATTCTTACACTTTAAATAGTGCAACAAGAAATTTTAATAAAACCCAATTGTAGATATTTCGTTGGGAAGGATGAAATTTGAAACAAATACACAATTCATTGTTAACACTTTTAATTAAACATTCATTCGAATCAATCAAACACTCTCTAATTTTATAAAAAAAACACATGAAAAACTTTACTATCTTATCGGCTGCTATGGTCGTTTCTTCGGTTATTGCAAATGCACAAACCATCACATCGTCTTGGGTTCCAACTGTTGGATTTTCTCAAACGCACAATGTTGTTAATTTGAATGGACCAATTGCACCCGGTTCAGCAGGTCAAGGACAAACTTGGAATTTTGCAGGAGCAACTTCCGATTCGTCTTACACCGAAACCAATTTAACTCCTCTGGATGCAGCTGGAGGTTCTAACTTTCCGCTTGCTTCTTATGGTACACAAGTTAATCCTACATCTGGCACTTCCTTTTATGTAGGTTCAAGTGTTGCTTTGCAATTAATTGGTAATTATGCAGGAGATGTTTCTGGTGCAGTGATAGCTTCTTGCAGTAATGCAATGGATTTGATGCAGTTTCCTGCGTCTTTTAGCAGCGCATTCAACGATCCTTACCAAGTTAGCATTACCTCTCCATTTATTAATTTTTCAATAGATGGAACAAACGATGTTTTGGTTGATGGTTCAGGTACATTAACAACACCAACTGGAACCTACTCCAACGTAGTTCGTGTTAAATCAATTAACAATTACCAATACATTGGCCTACCTCCATTGCCAGGTTCAGTTACTTCGGGAACAACAACAAGTTATTTGTGGGTTTCTCCTGATTATCCTGGGTATATGTTAATGAATTATTCCATTGATGTACAAGGAACTACTTCTGATACAACCATCACCTATTCTGCAAATCCACTAGGTATTCAGAATGTTGCTAACCAAATGCTTCAAATTTCTCCAAATCCAGCTAACGAATTTGTAACTGTTGGTTTCCCTTCAGGTGCAGAATTAAATCGTGTTGAAGTTCTTGACTTAAGCGGACGTGTTGTAGCAATTGAAACAGTAAATGGCAAATCAAATCGCTTAACAATTTCAACTGCTAATTTCACAAACGGATTGTATATCGTTCGTGCGGTTGATACAAAAGGTTCTGTTGTAACAACAAAAGTAACGGTTGCTCACTAAGCTTTAATTATATCTCAAAGCCGGTTCTTCATCCATGAGGAACCGGCTTTTTTGTTTTTAGAAGGCAATATGAATGGAAATAGAATTTAGATCCTTTGTCAATTCTTTCTCTAGAATTCAATAGCTAAGCGGACAAATCATTCTGTTTGCACTTCATTACAAGTTACGCATTTTAAACCTTCTGCAGTCATCTGAAACGTTTGATTTAACAATTCAGAATTGTCGTAATTTTCTATTGTAATCACCTTGTTGAGAATTTGCTCTGTCCCATTTTTGAACGAAACAAATTTTCCTTGTGGAATAAAAACATTCACTGAAACTTGCTGGTTTCTCCAAATGTTTTGCTTCATTTTGAAATAAGGATTGAAGTATATAGTGTTTCCTTTTTGACGATAATAATAGTTGCTCGACACGGCTTGATTAATTGCCTGTTTGTTATCCATGCCACGTGCATTTTTTTCGGCAGTAATAACAAAATTGGCTTCTTCGGTAGAATCAACATTTAATTGAATTCGACCATTAATATAACGTTCTCCATCATTGAAATAGAAGTTCCAAAGTCCCATTTTTAACGAGCGTTTGATATTTATTTCACTTCCAGGTTGAATGGCAATATTCAATGTATCGTTACTTGTTTTGGAGAGTTTTACACTTTCAATGATTCTTCCGCTTGCACTAAATTCACGAAGTAACAGAGAACCTGAAATAATGCAACATATTAATCCAATAATTAAAATTATTCCATTGATGGTTCGCATCCATCGAAGTCTAAGATTGGGATGAAAAAGTAAACGAAAGCCATTCGTTAATAAACCCAGAATGGGCCAAAGTACAACCAACATAAGTCCGAGTAAAAAGATATTGCGTTGGTTTTCTGAAATGAAAAATGTGGATAAAAAATCCTGAATCGAGAAGTTGCTGATTTGTGCATTATTACCAATTGAAATGATGTTTCCTCCACTAAATAGTAGCGACAACATTACAAAGAAGAGCAATCCACCAAGAAGAATAAAAATCACTCCAATTGATTTTCCCATAAACAAAAGAATCCGTCGGAATGTATTGAGAACTATCCCACTTATTTCCTGAATGAATTCACCCAGACGTCCGTGAACATTCGCTTTTCGAAATCCTTTGCTTGCGTCTTCGCCAAATGCCTGTGCACGTTCTTTAAAAATCTTTGCTTCTTCTTTAATTCGGCGTTCAATGTTTTCGATGTTCACTTTTTCGCCGCGCATCTGAAGTTTTTCTGCAGTAGAATTAGCCTTCGGAATGACAATCCATAAAATGATATACAAAAGTGGTCCCGAACCAGCAAGAAATAAAGCAATCACAAATGCCAATCTCAACCAAACGGGGTCAATGCCAAAGTAATAAGCAATGCCCGAACAAACGCCACCTAAAACAGCATCGTCCGAATCGCGGAACAAACGTCTAATGCCATTCCGCTCCTTGTTTTCTTTTTCTTCATTTGGTTTTTGGGCTTTCGTTTCATCATCGGTATAGACTTCCGGTTCGCCCATAATACCAATCACTTCATCAACTTCTTTCTCCAATATTACTTGCTTTGTTACAATGTACTTCGCAAATAATTCTGCTATCCGTGCTTCAACATCCTGAATTATCTCATTCCCACCTTCTGTATTTTTAAAATTATGACGTATCTCACTTAAATAATTGAACAAACGCGTATATGCTCCCTCTTCCAAATTAAAGAGCATTCCATTCAAGTTAATACTGATGGTTTTATTCATGATTCAAAATTTGATTTTGTGTAATTGAGAAACGGTATTTTCTAAATCTTTCCAACTCGCACTTAATTCTATCAGTGCCAATTTTCCTTGTTCGGTTAAACCATAATATTTTCGTGGTGGCCCAGAAATGCTTTCTTCCCAACGATAGTTTAATAAACCTGCATTTTTCAAGCGATTTAAAAGCGGATACAAGGTACCTTCTACGACAATTAATTGCGCATCTTTTAAGCGTTTAATAATATCGCTCACATAAGCGTCTTCATTCGAAAGTATAGATAATATACAAAACTCCAACACGCCTTTGCGCATTTGAGCTTTGGTGTTTTCGATATTCATTCAGCAAATATATGAAATTATAGTACTATGCAATACAAGGTACATAATAAATGAATGAAAGTTTTTAACATAATCGACTGATTATTTTATTTGAATGAATTTAATGTGTTGATTGGGAATACGAAAGCAAAATAAAAAAGCCTTCAAATTGGAGATAAATCCACGTATCCTTTCGAGGTTAAGAAAGCCTCTAAAATGGCTTTGAAATACATCTAACAATAGTTTATTTTCGCTGATTAAGCTGATATTCTTTGTTGAAGGCATTACCTAAGGAGTAACCCTTTAATATATTGAAACAGCTTATTAATCTATATTTATCCGCCTAAATTTCTAATAATTATGTGCTTATGATTTTTGTCGTGAACTAAGAAGTATGTTGCTAGAGTTAAATATTTTTTATTTTTGCCTTTATCTTATGTAAATCATTAAATAATTAGACATTCACGCGTAATTTTTTATGTATTTCGATATTTTCTTCAGTTTTTCTAAAATGGACCTCGGGCAAGGCCCACCATCTGATCGTCTTTTATTTGAAAACCTGTTTCGTCAAATTCGTGAAGCTGACACTCTTGGATTTGATACCGCCTGGATTGGCGAAGCACATTTTTCAATCAAAACAGAACAATCCAAGCCGGAACCTCTTCTTCCACATTTTAATGGAGAACTATGCATCAACACTGATATTTTGCAGATAGCTTCAAAAGCGCTCTATCAAACAAAACGTATTGGAATTGGTTCGGCAATCCGAAATATTTTAGTAAATGGTGGGCCAATTGCTCATGCCGAAGCCATTAGAACATTTTTAACCATACATGGCTCTGAACTTGAAAGGTCGCAGCGTAAACTTCATATTGGATTTGGTATTGGGCGTTTTGTTTATGCCAATGAAGTTTATGGAATAAAGGCAAGAAATGAAGTTGAACGTTTGCTTTGGCCTCAAGTTCGGAATACCATTTTACATGAGGCGGCCACACTTTTTTTACGACTTCTTAGAGGTGAAACTATAGGATCTAAAGACCTTTCTGATATAATTTTATACAACAAAGATTCACCAGCTCAAGATTGGGAAATGGCATTAACGTTATTAAACCTACCCGCCGATACTGAAAAAATTCGTATTGATCCTCGCTGGGAATTCGATAAAATCCTTCTTTTACCCGAAGATACTGGCCTTGGACAGTTAGAACTAATTCTTGGCTCTCACGACCCTAAGCTTCAGGAACACGTAAACACCTTCTATCCAGTGAAAGTATTTAACCTTTCAGTGACACCAGGCCCCACCATTGACGCTACTCACAATCGCATGGAAAAAGCGTTTCATGCTGATGGCGGCCCATGGAAGCGTTCCTACATGCCACGAACCGTTATGATTTTTACTTGCGCCGATGCCAATCTTTCGGAATCAGAACAAAACGAAAAAGCTGCGTTAGAAGCACGTGAAGCCATGACTGCCTATTGGAAAGCCATGGAAGGTACGGTTGATCAGAAAAAAGTGGAAGAGGGAATGGAAAATGCCGTTTATGGATGTCCTGCGAAAGTATACCGTGATTTGATTTCACGTTTCCACCCAGACGACCGCCTTATGACGTGGTTCGATTTTAATACAAACGATGCAGAAGTGGTGATTGAGCGCATGAGGGCTTTTGTAAATCATGTTATTCCCTTTTTTAAAAACTAATTATGGAACACGCGCCATTATTAATTTCTGGAGCTGGCTTGGTTGGATTGTCGGCGGCCCTGCTCTATGCTGATCGTTTTGCAGAAGTACATGTCCTTGAGAAGCGCGATGACCCAGAATATCGATTTTCTCGCGAAGCAAGGTCTCTCCAATTGGTTCTATCGGCTCGCGGATGGAGAACATTAAAGAAGCTTGGGCTTGAAAACAACATTCGAGAGCATGCCATTGCTTTGCGCGGAAGAACCCGTCATAGCGCAGGTGAAACTTTTTTTGAACCCTATTCTGCTTTGGGCGATACAATTAGCTGTATTTCTCGAAATACACTTCATCGTTTACTAACAGAGCGGGCATTAAATCACGAGCGGATTTCAATTCATTACAAACAGCAAGTTAGCAATGTGTTTTTCGAGCGGAAAGCGTTAAATTCTTATGACGACGAAAAGAAAACTCATTGGCGATACGATTTTTTAATAGGAGCAGATGGCGTTCGTTCTCGTGTTGCTCAAGAATTAAATGCAAACGGCGGCTTGAACCGCAATCTGGAGAAAAACCATTACCGAGAAATTCGCTTACATAATGTCCCTTGGATTCGCGACACCTTTCATTATTGGCATAACTCTCATGCTATGATTGGAGCGTTTCCTGTTTTTGAAGGTGGTTTTAGCGTTTTCCTTGTTCATCGAAATGAGCACATGGAAAAACTATTACTCAACCCCGATGCAACTTGGTTTGAATCTCTATTTCCAGGATTTTTGGATGATGTGCCCAATGCGCGTAAATTATTTACAGAAGCTACAGGTGGTTTTTTAGGATCTATCGACTGCAACCACTGGCATTATGAAAATCACTCTTTGGTGCTAGGCGATGCAGCACACGCCATTTTGCCCTTTATGGGACAAGGTTTAAATACAGGTCTCGAAGATTTATACGATTTAGATCCAATTATTAGAGAAGGTGGTTTGCAAGGCAATAGGCAATTTCATTGGTACGTGGCTTCGCGGCAATTGCAAGCTAAGGCCATTCGTGAAATTTCAGAGCAACAATTTCGATACCTTACTGGGAAATACTCCCAACGCGATTATGCATTAAAACATTTATTGGATAATTATGTAGCCGCCGAAAATAAACCAACAACCTACATGGCCTGTGCATTTAGTTTGGAGCCATTTTCTTCCATTTGGGAACGCGAAAAAGAAATCGTTTCTCGTTTTACTGAAAAAGAAATTGCTGATCAAATTGAATTAGACATGAACCAAGGTCATTGATATTGAAAATTCAATTTTGTTTTGTGTAACTTAAAGAAAATTAAAGAGCAACAAACTTCGCTTTCATTTTAGGGTTTCCGTGGTTAGTTTTATACTTATTAACTCCTCCGTTTTTTCGTTTGCCAGGCGAAGATTGTTTTCAGATGATAATAATGCGGTTTTTGTTTTTTCCAATTCTCTGATAGTATTATCAATTCCATCTATGGCCTCTTTAAATTTGTGACTTGTCAAAGCACAATTCCTTACAAAACCCCCCGAATGCTGCAAAATAAATATTATAGTCCTTCAAATAAATTAGTATTGAATACCATTATCGATAAATAAGCAGCAAAACTCAATGAGCTAGATGCTTTAAAAAAATGACAATTAATCAATTTGATTCATTCCCGTTAATCTGATATCTGGATCAATCTAACTAATAAAAATTCATCAAACTCAAGGATTCAAC
>CAXNGM010000051.1:0-9524 GCA_964201695.1 Bacteroidia bacterium
GAGAATGATGTTTTTGGCATTTTAGGAATTGGCATTGAAAAATTACAAATCCTCATTTTTGATTCTTGGGGTGAAGAAGTGTTTGTCATTCAAAATCCGAATCAAACCTGGGACGGTAAAATGAATTCTGGTGAAATCCTTCCTGATGGCCTATATGTTTACAAATTAGTTGCGTACGATACCGAAGGAAATCCATTTTATAAAAACGGAACACTTTTACTGATTCGCTAATTTTTCCATCCTGAATCTTATTGGAGTGAATACAGATTTCTAATTTTCATATTAGGATCAGATGAACATGGAGGACGAATTGTATTGCCGAAATGAATCTTCATTTTTTCTTTATTATATAGTCCCAACCCTCTGAAATACATAGAATTAACTCAGCAGGAATTCAATACCAAAAGATGTTAACAAACTCCATTTATTTGCCCCTTCGAATTATATTTGTTAAATGGAAAATTACATCGTCTCCGCCAGAAAATATCGTCCCGTTACATTTAAATCGGTTGTTGGCCAAGAGACTATAACCAGCACCTTAAAAAATGCCATTCGTAATAACCAATTGGCACAAGCATTTGTTTTTTGTGGACCTCGAGGTGTAGGTAAAACAACGTGCGCACGAATTTTAGCGAAGACTATTAACTGCTTTTCACTGAGCCAAGATAATGACCCCTGTAATGAATGCGAAAGCTGCCAATCGTTTAATTTAAACTCTTCATTTAACATCCATGAATTGGATGCAGCTTCCAACAATTCGGTCGATGATATGCGTGCTCTTATTGACCAAGTTCGTTTTACACCTCAGGTTGGGAAGTACTCCATCTATATCATTGACGAGGTTCACATGCTGTCAGCACAGGCTTTCAATGCTTTTTTGAAGACCTTGGAAGAACCACCTTCACATGCCATTTTCATATTAGCAACTACCGAGCGACATAAAATTTTACCAACCATTTTATCGCGCTGTCAAGTATTTACATTCAATCGAATTAAAGTCGAAGACATTGCGAATCATTTAAACTATGTTGCCAATAGCGAACAAATTGTAGTCGAGGCAGATGCACTTCATGTTATTGCTCAAAAAGCAGATGGAGGCTTGCGTGATGCATTGTCGATGTTTGATCAAATTGTGAGCTTTTCTGGTGGAAACAATGTTACATACAGCCAAGCAATCGAAAACCTGAATGTGCTTGATTATGATTACTACTTCCGATTAACAGATTTTTTATGGGATGGTAACTATTCGGAAGCATTGCTGTTATTTAATGAAGTTTTAGAGAAAGGATTCGACGGGGGAAATTTTTTAGCTGGCAATGCCGAACACTTCCGCAACCTCCTCGTTTGCCAAGACCCCATTACACTTTCCTTGTTGGAAGTAAGCGCTGGAATTAAAAGCAAGTATCAAACTCAAAGTCAAAAATGCAATCCGGTTCAATTAATTCGCGCATTGGATTTACTGAGCAAAACTGAGCAATCGCTTCGAGGAAGTAAAAATCAACGTTTGAATATTGAATTAGCACTGCTTCAATTGAGTTTAATCCAAACACCGATTGAAGAAAAAAAAAAAACTGATCCAATCGTAAAACCGTCAGAACAAGTAATTGAAATTAGCCCAGCTGCAACTGAAATACCTGATAAAAAAACCGTTTTGAATTATAGGGGCAGTGTCCCGTTAAAGACTGTCTCGATAAACCAACATATAAAAAAGAAGGAAATTCCTTTAGTTGATGAGCAAGAGACTATCGAAACTCATTCCATCGTTGAAGATGCACCACAACAACATTTCGAATTGAGTGAGTTGAAAAATGTGTGGAAAGCGTATTGCGATCAGTTGCACAAAACAGGACGAATGGCCATGCTAGGAACTTTAACCTTGTCTGAACCTGTCATAGATGTAAATTATAGAATTTCCTATGAGGTGCATAACGATAGCCAGATGCGTGAACTCGAATTAGAAAAACCCGACCTGATTGGCTTTCTTAGAAAACAATTAAAAAACTACACGCTTGAATTTATAATAGAAAAATCGGAGGCGAGTAAATCATTTAAACCTTATACATCCGAAGAAAAGTTCAAAGCCATGGAAGAACGTAATCCGAATGTGAGCTTTCTTCGTCAAAAATTTGGCCTTAAAGCAGATTAACATTAAGGTATTTGAAGCTTTCGGAGCATGGTTATAGGCCCAGGGCAATAGGTTTCGTGACAATGCACACAAGTTTTTGCTAAAGCATTGAATTCCATTTTAGCATTTTCGGAGGGAGCGTTTTTGAATCGATCCATTTGAACCAAAAATGCCTTGGAGAATTCTGTGAACTGCTCACCTTTCTTGGATTCTGAACTCGGTTTTGCGGTATTGATTTTAGAGTACTGCTTACCAAAATTGCTGATTTTCTTTCCTGCAATTATCTCCACGCGCGCCTTTTTCATGTCGACGGCCATGGTTCTCATGAGTTTAGTTAATGGGCTATCGCTTTTATAATGAGCCGAAAAAACAATGCTCAACATGCAGGCAATTGACAACAAACTCGGAATTCGAAGCATGGAATTACTTTGCTTTGTATATCAAAACACCTTCCGCCTCAAAGGACAAACGTGTTTCTGGCTCCGTAATTTTCATGATTTCCTCTTTCGATTTACCGCCATCTTCAGCATAATGACGAAGCATTTCCACACTTAAAACTTCCTTATGAGCAAATCCTTGCATGATTGCCGTTCCTCCATCACAATCTTTCGGAACAAAAAAACCATAGTCTTTAAAACGAACCATCATCTCACGATTGTTACCTAAATCAACATTCATCCAGCATCCTTTTTTCTTGCATGCTTCATTGATTGGCGCTTCGAACTTCACAAAAAGAGAATCTTTCCCTTCCATCATTTTCAGGAATTCGGTTGTGCTAATAGCACCATCCTTTTTAATTTTCTCACCGAACGATTCGGCTTTTTGTGCTTGAAGATTAACTCCTACAAACAGAAGCATCAGTATAATTGCGAATGTATTTTTCATGAGTTTAATTTTATATCGCAATGTATTCAATTTATGGCTTTGTAGCAAAAATCATGTGTCTTTTCCCGGGTGGACCAGCCAATCGAACAGCATTCAAACCAAGTGAAATAAGCCCTCTTCTAACCTCTCCTTTCGAACAATACGTAACCCAAATGCCTTCCGAATTCAACAAATCGGCACTTTTGCTCAATGAATCCATGTTCCATAATTCGGGTTGAGATGTTGGCCCAAATGCATCATAGTAAACCAAATCAAATCCTTTATTCTCATTCAAATCCTCGAATTTAATTTGCATTTTCAAAAATGAAAATCGCTCATGAATATTTATGTTTTTGTCATTTACCGATTCATGCATCTGTATAAAATAATCGCGCTCCAAAACATCTGCATAGTTTAGTTGGAGATAGATATATGCTGGCAAAGGGAAAGGCTCTATACAAACATATTCAACTTCTAATTCCGTATTTTCCAATACTTCTCTTAAGGTGAGTAAGGCATTTAATCCCGTTCCAAAACCCATTTCAAAAACACGAATTTTCGATTTCTTTAAAGCCGCTAATTGCAATCCATGTTTTATATAAACATGCATCGACTCTTGAATTGCACCATGCGTTGAATGGTAACTCTCGCCAATGTCATTGTTTTTCACAGTCTGACTTCCATCAGCAGTTTCGTGAAGTGTAATCATAAAAAAAACCGATGAAATTGATTGATTCAAATTCACCGGTTGAGTTTTGTTAAATGTGTTATTTAGAAAGAATTTTGAATTCGGTCCTTCTATTCAATTGCCTTCCTTGATCGGAATCGTTAGGTGCAATTGGTTGTTCAAATCCATATCCTTTAAATTCAATTCTGTCTTTATTGATTCCTTTTTTATCCAGTAAATAATCCACAACCGAAACCGCTCTGTTCAATGAAAGTTTAGCATTGTAAACAGCCGAACCAATATTATCAGTATGACTTGATATTTCAATTCGCATGGTTGGATTTTGTTCCAAGAGCAAAGTTAATCGGTCTAATTCGGAAATGGAAGCTGGACGTAACGAGGATTTATTGAAATCATAAAAGATGTTTCGAAGTACGATTTTCTTTCCAATCTCCAATTTCTCCAATGCAATGTCTTTCGAAATCTCTTGATAGGCAGTCGATTTAGGCAAGTTTATATTTTCGGAATGAAAGAGATAATCATCCATTGTAACTGCAATACCGTAGTTTTTACCTGATGGTAATGAAACCAAAAACTGACCCGTTTTAGAATTTGCTTTGAAGGTGGAAACTGTAGTATTTTTTTCATTATCGGTAATAACGATGGTCGCATTTAGAGGAGCTAAATCATTTGCATCGAATATTTTACCTTTTAAAATTGTTACTTCTGAACGAAATTTATCTTTGTTGTTTATCGAAGCTATTACCGTTTCAGCTCGAGCTTCTCCGAATGATTGAATCTCCGTTTTAATATTTCTACTTAATAGCAATTGATCTTCTACGTTCAAAACAGGTTCCTTTTCAGGTCCTAGAATATTGATAATATAAATATCCGTTTCCCCAATAGCATCCATACGTGCAGAAGAATAATACCCGTGTTTACCAGAAGCGGAAACCACAAAAAATGCATCTCTATCAGCCGAATTTATAGGGTAACCCACATTCTCAGCCTCTGACCATTTTCCATCAACCAAGATACTTCTAAAAATATCATAGCTTCCCATGGTATTGTGTCCTTTCGAACTGAAATACATAGTTTTACCATCGGGGTGCATATACACACCTTCTTCATCGTATTTTGTATTGATAGTAGGACCTAAATTCTCAGGCTTTCCCCACAATCCTTTTTCATTTGCGCGAGTTACATAAATATCAAAACCTCCCAAATTATCTTCGGGATTATCACTCACAAAATAAATTGATTTTTCATCAAACGAATAGCATGCATGAATTTCGGAAAACCGAGAATTTATAGCATTCCCACCTGCCGATTCAGGGTTCGACCATTCATCACCATTCAATTTAGTAATTAAAATATCTCCTTCGTTTTCGTCGGTGTAGATAAACAATTTTTGACCATCGGCCGAAAGGGCTACCGTTGCATCATGTAATTTTGTATTTACTGGTGCGGGCACATTAATAGGAGCTGTCCATGCATTATTTTGCTTCGTGCTCGATAGAATATCCTCGAAATACATTCCATCATCGGCAATTAATTTCCCGCTGGTAGTATTTCTTCTGGATGTAAAATACATCACAGATTCATCGGCAGTTAGAACGGTTGCATACTCCGGATACTTAGAGTTAACGGTAGGTCCCAGGTTTTCAATAATTACACGAACCGGATTGGCAACCAATTTTTTTCCATCATTACATTCTTGAATACGTTTGTCAGGATCAAATCGTGGATGTCTTTTTGGTGAAGATTTATAGAGGTTATAGTAGGAAATTGCATTGTCGAAATCGTGATTCAAATGACTTGCTTCTCCCAAATAAAACGTAATGGCAGAATCAATTTCAGGATTCATTTCATACGCCTTTTTCAAATATTCCAAGGCACGTGTTTTATTTGCCGCATGAAGAAATGCATTTCCAATCCGATAATTCAACACGGTATTATTTGGATTAAAACTGTATGCCTTTAGATAAAAATCGAGCGACAAATATTTAATGTATTCATCCGCCAGAAAATAGCTATTTCCTCTTTCTAGATTCTTTAATGCGGTCTTTAATTCCGATTTCTTATCTGGAAAATTATCTTTGGTAAACTCGATGTTTTGCTGCGAACTCAGGACAACTGGCAGCATGAAAAGAAAAAAATGTAGAATGTTTTTCATGAGTAAATCAGTTGCAGTCTGTTTCTTTATGTTGTTTTGCTTCGGCAATTCCGTTCAATACAGCTTCCGACCAATCTTTGCATGCTCCAGTTAAATCACGGAGATTTTCTTTGGCAATTCCTCTGTTGTAATAGGCATAACCGTATGAAGAATTGATCAAAATAGCCTCATCGAAATCGGCAATTGCAGATTTGTATTCCTGTTTTTTATTTTTCAAACAGCCACGATTATTAAAAGCGTATTGGTCTTTGGGATTTAATTCCAATGCCTTATTAAAATCGGCCATTGAACCATCAAGATCATTTAATTCCATCTTTAAACGACCACGCTTAACAAATATTGAACTCATAGTGGGATCAGCAATTACCGCATTATTGAATTCTTCCAAAGCGGCTTGTTGGTCGCCCGATTGGCGTAATGCAGACGCTAAGTTGTTGAATGCAATAGCACCTTTGGGATTTAGTTTGGTTGCTTCACGATAATCTGCAATTGCACCTTTTACATCTTCGAGCTTTAAACGTGAGCTCGCACGATCGTTATAGGCATCCGCGAAATCGTTGCGATTTTGAATGGCTAAAGTAAATTGTTCGATTGCTGTTTGATATTCGGCATTTTCAAAATAAATGCCTCCAATGTAAAAATAGGCATCTGCATTTTTGGGATCCAATTGAACCGCTTTTTGGAAATCGGCCAATGCACCAATTTTATCATTGTTCTGAAAACGATTTTGGGCAATGAAAAAAATGGCTTTCTCTTTCTCGAAATTCAATTCAACGGAACGTGAATAATCTAATATTGCTCCATTGTAATCTTTTAAATCGGATTTACAAGCAGCTCTATTAAACCATGCCTTTGCTAATAATGAATCAATGGCAAGGGCTTTATTGAAACTTTGAACGGCTGCATTGTAGTCTTTACTTGCATATTGGGCAACACCTTGGTTGCATAATACTAAGGCCTCATCATTTTGCCCAATGGCAGGAAAAATGAAAAGAATAAGGAGTATTGATGCGATTATTTTTTTCATGCGCATACGAAATTTTCTGGTTTCGAATATAGTACAATTGCTAGTTCCATAAAACAAATAATCATTAAATTATTCAATTCTATGATGATTCATTATTGTTTTGAATCGAACAGTATCATGAAAGGCATTGAGATTATAAACGCCGATCGTTGTAGTATAATCTAGGTTTTCAAAAATATCGTATTTCAATACATCATAAAAACAATGCTGAAAGAGTTCGGTACAATAAAATTTGGCTGTATCCAACTTATCAAATTCATGGTCGAATGGCTTTTGAATACTCGCATAATACCTCACCCGATTTACAATCATAGCCAAAGTATCGGGTTGTGTTTTAAACCGTTTTACGATGATGCTATTGGGAACACTCTCATTTAAAAAACGCTGTAAGTTCTGAATCTGAGCACCATCAATCGGAGAAACGGAACTCGATAACGAATGCACTACTTGCCAATTACCTGGTTTGCCAATAAGCATGGCGCAATGTGTAACCGGAAAAGGACTTTCTTGTGTTTCAACAATTTTATCGGACACAAATCCGTAGCCCCTTCGAAGAATCATATCACCTTCATGAAAAAGCCCTTTTTCTTGCTCTGTCATTGGATAGAAAACCTGTTTGGTGTTTTCAGGATCCAATACGGATTTGTAATAAACAAAACCTACTATTGCAAAAAAAAGGGCTATGAATAATGCGATAAACTTCCAAAATCTGCTCATGCAAAAGAAAGTTTATCTATTTATTTTTACAGTTTTGCATTTTTCTTATTATTTCAGCCTCAGACATTTTATCAGTCATTTTATTACATTTATCTTGGTCTGATGGTGATAAATCTCCATATTTATCATTACAGTCACAGAATGAAGGACCACTTGGAGATGAAGGAGATGAAGTAGACGAAGTGTTAAAAGAAGCGCCGCCTGATGGATTCTCTTTTGACAAATGCACAAACCATTTACCCTCAATTTTTTTTAGATCAATAGTTCTCATTTCTTTTTCGGCATTCAAAAATGTACAAACAGCGATTGTGTCCCCTGTAATTTTACATTTCAAGTCTTCCACTTTATCCTTTTCTGAACCTTTCAAACCAGCGTCTTCCCATATCTTCATCGTACCTTTTGATTCTTCAGTAACATAATCTCTTGCTTTATCAAAATCATTTGAATTTATTGCTTCCAAATAAGCTTTCGATGCCGCTTCCGGACTATCTCCTCCAGAACATGAAACGATAAAAAATGCGATTAGAGAAAACGCAATTAGACTTAGTGTATTTTTCATAGTTGAATTATTATCTATTATTATCGGTATTACAATTTTCAATAATGAAATTAAATAATATTATTTTAAATAATATTAAATCACAATGTTAAAGTATTAACGTGATTTTATGATCGAAAAGATTAAGTTATTTATATTTGTCAACCTTACCAAGTTTTCGTTTTATTGGTCCAAACATCAAATTAATATTATGATTTTTAACGACCCGAGCAACTTTCACCACAAACACATTTCCCAAAAACATCGGTTGTACAAGCCCAATTAAATCCATTTCCACATGATGAACAAACATGAGCAAATCCTTTCAATTGAGGACCCTTATTATGCAAATTCACTAACCATTCATCTCCAATTTTTTCAAGATTTAGCGAATCCTCTTTATTTTCTAAATTTATGAATGTACATACAGATTTATCACCGGCATTAATTTTACATTTCATACTTTTTGTAATAATTTGGTTATCTGACTCTTGGCCAATATTTAAAGCATGAATAGACGCTAACATACTATCTATCATTGATTCTGATTCTTCTACTGCAAACTTTTGCGCTTTTTCTATATCTTTTTCATTAATTGCATCTAAATAAGCTTTAGCAGCAACTTCTGGGCCTTCACCACCTTTACAGGATAAAATAAAAATAGTGATTAAAAAAAGTGCAATTAAACTCAGTTTATTTTTCATAGTTGAATTATATTTTTGTTTCAAATATCCTTTGATTTTCGGAATAAGCAATTTTATTTTAACAGAAATTTGGAAGTCCTTGTTACGTTAATAATAACATTCGTCAAAATTAAAAATGTCATCAAAAACAGTAATAATTTAAAGGAAAAATCCAGGATATTTGCAAACAAACGTAATATTTCAATTATTTACTTTCTTTTGGATTTTCGTTTTTTGTGTTGCTTGATTCAATCACAGTTGTTTTATCAGCAGCTTCCATTGGTGCTCCTTCTTCGCCTCCAACCATTGGGCTTTCTTTAGGCTGGCTTACCAACCATTTGTCAGCAACTTTTTTTAAACTTACTGAAATCTCTTCTTTTTTAGAATTTAAACAAGTACAAAAAGCAGTAGTATCCCCCTCAATTTTACATTTCAAATCATTCACAACCTCTTTACTTCCAGCTGCTTTTTTCTCTCCACTCATACCAGCAAATTTTGAATAGAAGTCAAGCATACCTTTTAAATCTTCCGTTGCAAATTCTTTTGCCTTTTCAAATTCTTCAGAATTAAATGCATCTAAATAAGCTTTAGCAGCAACTTCAGGACCTTCACCACCTGAACAAGAAACAATAAAAAACGCGATTAATGAAAAAGCAATTAAACTTAGTGTATTTTTCATAGTTGAATTATTTTGGTGATGCAAATCTCCCTTGATTTTTCGGAATAC
>CAXNGM010000052.1:0-9481 GCA_964201695.1 Bacteroidia bacterium
CCAGCACTGTCGGGCACCAATCCAATTTTACTGAATGCCTGAATGAAGCTCGCATTTTCGGAAGCCAAAACAACATCGCAAGCTAGTGCAATGTTGGCCCCAGCCCCAGCTGCAACACCATTTACCGCAGCTAAAATTGGTTTTTCAATTGTGCGAATTCGCGTAATGATAGGATTGTAATGCTCTTCAAGAATAGCACGAAAGCCTGGATTTAACTCAGGACTGATTACTTCCTTTAGATCTTGCCCTGCACAAAATGCTTTCCCGTTTCCAGTAATGACAATAGCTCTAACGGCTGTATTTGTTGAAAAATCGTCGAGCGTTTGTTGTAAAAGTAAAGCCATCTCGCGGTTAAAACTGTTAAATGCATCCGGGCGATTCAGGTTGATGAACCCAATGTTATTCTCGATTTTGGAAAGTATGGTGGACATAAATATCAGAAATCTGTTGAAATGAATTTATAAATTGAGAATTTTAATTTGACGAAATTAATCTGAAAAAATGAAAACCAAACAGGATTATTTTATTCAAATTTTTGTTTTTATCATAAATGGTTTTTTGTTGATTCTATATTTCTTGATATTTTTTCTTTTTGTCTAAAAAAGAACTCAGTCATGATAATTTATAAAACTTAAAAAGCCCATCAACGACGGGCTTTTTAAGTTTTGGCGGAGAAACCCCGATGGGGGCCCCCCGGACCTGTTACTTCAACAGTTTTTCCCGATGGGACCGCAATCTCCAAAGCATTATCAAGTAATATTATTTTCTTTGAGCCAGTTGTAATCATCGATTGACTTAAAGAAATTTTCTCTTTTTAATGCTTCAGTCTTCGTTTCAAATACTTCAAAATAATGAACATTAAATGGTCTTCTTGATTTGGTACTTCTGACCAGACCTTCGTTATGTCGCAACAATCGTGCTTCTAGATCAGAAGTGTATCCATAATAATACCCTTCGTCTTTTGAACTTTTAAGTATATAGACAATGAATTTCATCCAATTCTATCAAGTAAATAAAACTTATAAAGCCCCTCAACGACGGGCTTTATAAGTTTTGGCGGAGAAACCCCGATGGGGGAACCCCCGGACCTGTTACTTCAACAGTTTTTCCCGATGGGACAGCAATCTCCAAAGCATCATCAAGTAATATTATTTTCTTTGAGCCAGTTGTAACCATCGATTGACTTAAAGAAATTTTCTCTTTTTAATGCTTCAGTCTTCGTCTCGAATACTTCAAAATAATGGACAATAAATGGTTTTCTTGATTTGGTACTTCTGACCAGACCTTCATTATGTCGCAACAATCGTGCTTCTAGATCAGAAGTGTATCCGTAATAATAACCTCCGTCCTTCGAGCTTTTAAGTATGTAAACAGTGACTTTCATTTAAAACCAAAAAAGCCCATCAACGCCGGGCTTTTTTGGTTTTGGCGGAGAAACCCTATGGGAGAAACCGCGGACATGTTGCTTCAACAGTTTTTCCCGATGGGACCGCAATCTCCAATGCTTAATCAGGTGATATTATTCTCTTTGAGCCAATAATATCCGTCGATTGATTTAAAGAAAATTTCTCTTTTTAATGCTTCAGTCTTCGTTTCGAATACTTCAAAATAATGGACAATAAATGGTCTTCTTGATTTGGTACTTCTGACCAGACCTTCATTATGTCGCATTAACCGCGCTTCTAAGTCCGAAGTGTATCCGTAATAATAACCTCCGTCTTTAGAACTTTTAAGTATATAGACAATGTAATTCATCCAATTCTATCAAGAATATATTCTATCAAGTAAATAAAACTTAAAAAGCCCATCAACGATGGGCTTTTTAAGTTTTGGCGGAGAAACCCCGTTGGGGGAACCCCGGTCCTATTACTTCAACAGTTTTTCCCGATGGGACCGCAATCTCCGCAATTGGTTTACGTGATCTTATTTTCTTTAAGCCAATTATATCCATCAATTGATTTAAAGAAATTTTCTCTTTTTAACGCTTCTGTCTTCGTCTCGAATACTTCAAAATAATGGACAATAAATGGTCTTCTAGCTTTTGTGCTTCTGACCAGACCTTCGTTATGTCGCAACAATCGTGCTTCTAGATCAGAAGTGTATCCGTAATAATAACCTCCGTCTTTAGAACTTTTAAGTATATAGACAATGTAATTCATCCCAAATAAAAAAGCCGATTGACATCGTCAACCGGCTTTTGGCGGAGAAACCCCGATGGGAGAAACCCCGGAGCTTTTGCTTCAACAGTTTTTCCCGATGGGACCGCAATCTCCAAAGCTTCATCAAGTAATACAATATTTCTTGATATCCCCCTTTTGTCTATTAAAAACCTAGTTTAGCTGATTAATAAAACTTAAAAAGCCCATCAACGACGGGCTTTTTAAGTTTTGGCGGAGAAAGAGGGATTCGAACCCCCGGACCTGTTACAGTCAACAGTTTTCAAGACTGCCGCAATCGACCGCTCTGCCATTTCTCCGGGGGCAAAATTAGCATTTGAAAGCGTTCCCCCAAATAAAAAAATAAAAAAAACATAAAAACCTTTTGCGATCTTGCAGCCGTGAAACGAAATAGTGTTGTTAATATTCTGTTAATGTGCTTCATGACTAGTTGGTTGTTAGCGCAAAAAAATACTGAAGTGCCATCAAGAATAGATACAAAACATCCTTTTTTAGCTACAAATTCAGTAATCGGGGCAGTTTATGTAGGTTCAATGACCGCACTTTATCAAACTTGGTATCGTGATTATGCTTTTAAACAGTTCCATTTTTTTAATGATATGCCCGAATGGAAAGGCATGGATAAATTGGGGCATGTAACTACTTCTTGGTGGGCTTCCCAATGGCTCTATACAAGTCAACAAACGCTTGGTTTGGATAGTAAACACTTACCATTGCGCTCTACAATCATCCCGCTGTGTTTCATGACTACCATCGAAGTGTTTGATGGTTTTTCTTCTGGTTGGGGGTTTTCAATGGGTGATATGGCAGCTAATCTTGCCGGTGCAGGATTATTTTACACTCAACAACATTTTTTTAATCAGCAAAGAATCATTCTCAAATATTCCTATCATCCAACAAATTATGCAGAACATCGGCCCGAAATTCTGGGTAAAACTAAAGTCGAAAAAATGCTAAAAGATTATAATGGGCAAACATATTGGCTTTCAATTCCAATAAAGCATGATGGCTGGTTTTGTTTGAGTATGGGATACAATGCAAGTGGTATGCTTGGCGGAAGGGATAATATTTGGACCAATCAAGGTGTTTTATATGATTATTCCTCAGTCGAACGATTTTCAACCTGGTCGATGTCGTTCGATATTGACTTACTCAAACTACCCATTAAGGGGAAATTTTGGAAAACCTTTGCGAGTACATTGCGTTGGATTAAAATTCCTGCACCCACTCTTCAATGGTCAAGATCGAATAATTTAAAACTGAATCCATTCTATTTTTAAATTAACCTCTCGCAATTGTAATATTCAGGTAATGTGTTCAATGTGAAATTATTTTGCTCAAATCAAGCAAGTAAATGTCATTAATTTGAATGGAATGATTAAACTAACGCAGTTTTAACTATTTTTGTAAGTAGACCGAAAACTCTGATACATAATGCAGAGCTTAATTATGCAAAAAAATATACGTTTTTATATCAGAGCTGTACTTATAGTGCTGATTAATGTCATTTTTAGTCAAGTTGCCTTTTCGCAAGTTCCTTTGCCAGGAGATTGTTTAGGAGCATACACAGTGTGTTCGATTTCATTTAATCAAACCGCTTCATTCAATGGAGAAGGAAATTATCTAGGTGAGGTTAATTCGAGTTGTGTAACAAGTGGCGAGAGAAATAATTCTTGGTACATTATCAATGTTCAAACACCGGGTTTATTTGGATTCAATATTATTCCCAATTGCAATAACGATTACGATTGGGCATTATACAATTTAACAAATGCAACTTGTGCCGATATTGCTACTGATCCATTATTAGAAGTAGGTTGCGATTTCAATGGTTCAACTGTTCCTGCTGCTATTACAGGAATGAATGATGGACCTAATCCTCAAGATGAACCTCGTATTACGGTAGCTGCAGGCGATGTTTATGCATTGTTAGTGAATAACTTTTCTGGTTTAAATCAATGCGGATATCAGCTAGATTTATCACTTTCTACTGCAGGAATTATTGATATTACTCCGCCATCATTGTTGGCCGTTACTTCGCAAGTTTCTTGTGGTGCGAATGCGGTTTCTTTTAGTTTCAGTGAGTTTGTTAAATGTAATACGGTTGATTTTTCTATGTTTCAACTGTTCGATCCATCTGGTAATTCAGTTCCAATTAGCGATGTAACAAGTATTGCTTGTATAAACGGTGGATTGTATGACAAAGATTTTACCTTGTTGTTGGATGAAAATTTAACACAAGGTGGACTATATGAGATTCAATTAGCCGGTTTGGTAGAAGACAATTGCGGAAACATCAATCTCGACACGCAACTCTTAGCATTCAGTTTTAATTCTGTAGAAATTACATCCGTAGATCAATTACAAGCGGTTGATTGCAGATCCAATAACGGTAGGGCAGAAGTCCAAATCCAAAACGGAACGGCACCTATTTCATATTATTGGAGTCCATCAGGACAAACAAATGCCATTGCACAGAATTTAAGTTTCGGCTGGCAAACCATTACTGTTACATCTGGTTTTTGTTTTACCGTCGATTCAATATTTATGGCGGATGCTAATAATTTCGATGGTGTCATAACAGTTGCCGACGATACCTGTTCGTTTGGTTTGGGGTCTGCAATTGTTGTTGCAAGTGGAGGAACACCTTTCGTTGAACGTCTAAATCGTCAAGAGTACACTTATTTTTGGAGCGCATACGATCAACGCAATGACACTACCTTTATTGATAGTTTGTTAACGGGCTTTTACAATTTAACCGTTCGAGATAGTTTTGGTTGTATCCTTTCTTATTTAGTTGAGATTCCAGATTACCGCTTCAATTTGGTTCCCGATTTCATTTTTTCACCTGACACAGTTCCAATTCCTGGTTTGTTCCCAACCGTTTCTTTTATCAATCAAACAGATAATGCCACAGCCTTTTATTGGGATTTTGGAACTGGAGATTTTTCAAATTTGTATGAGCCCAATTATGTTTTCCCTGGCTCAGGTACATTCGATGTAAAGCTTATTGCGACCAATGCATTTGGTTGTAAAGATTCAATTTCAAAGCCAGTCACAATTGATTTCGTATTGACGTTTTTTGCTCCAACAGCATTCACACCAAACGATGATTTAGTAAACGATTCGTTTAATATTGTTGTTACGGGAATTATGGATTCTACCTATTTGATGATTATTTTTGATCAATGGGGAAATGAAGTTTTTGTCTCCAATAATTTGAATAAATCCTGGTCGGGTAAATCATCCAACGGCAATATGATGCCTGCAGGGACTTATAGTTTCAGAAGTAGTTTCATTGATCAATCTGGAAAGAAACACGTCAAGAAAGGAAGAGTTCTTTTATTTGGATAATTTTGAATCGCTTTAGAAATCCAGAATCATTCCATCATAAGCAATTTTTATAAAAGACGGTAGTTCCGCTTCAACTTCTTCATGTAAGCCCATCTGATGGCTAATATGCGTTAAAAATGCCTGTTCTGGGTTGATGTATTTCAATAGGGAAACCGCTTCATCGAGCGTAAAATGCGATGGATGGGTTTCTTTGCGAAGCGCATTCAATACAACAATCTTACTCCCCTTCATTTTATCAATTTCCTCAGACGCGATTTCTTTTGCATCCGTTACATAACAAAAATCCTCCAATCGATATCCCAAAACTGGCATTTTATAATGCGATACAGCAATTGGAATGATGCGCTCTCCCAATAATTCGAATGGGGAATTGTCTATTTGGTGAAGATTTACCAATGGAATTCCCGGATAATTATCGTTCGCAAAAATATAGGCAAATTCTCTACGAATTGCTTCCTCAACATGGGCGGTCATGTACAAATCCATGTGTTTTTTTTGGAAGAAATTAAACGCACGAATATCATCCAATCCGGCAATATGGTCTTTGTGCTCATGCGTGTATAAAACGGCATCTAATTTATCTACCCGAGCGCGTAACATCTGTTGCCTAAAGTCTGGACCTGTATCTATAAGTATATTATTGTTGTTGCTTTCAATGAGAATAGAACAGCGTAGTCGATTGTCTCGAAAGTCGGACGACATACAAACTTCGCACTTACATGAAATAACTGGAACACCCTGCGAGGTACCTGTTCCTAAAAATGTGACTTTCATGCCTCAAACCTACATAATTTTTATTTTCTCTTGAGCTTTATTCATCCGAATCGTTTTCTTTGCTTAAAATTATGAAATACTACGTTATCTCAGGAGAAGCATCGGGTGATCTTCATGGAAGTAATTTACTTCGCGCGTTAAAGAACGAGGATGCTCATGCCGAATTCCGCGTTTGGGGAGGCGATTTAATGGTTCAAGCGGGTGCAGAATTAGTAAAACATTACCGTGATTTGGCATTTATGGGATTTACGGAGGTGATCATGAATTTGCCTACAATCATCCGAAATATTCGTTTTTGTAAACAAGACATACTTCAATACAATCCTGATGTTCTCATTTTAATTGATTACCCTGGTTTTAATCTTCGGATTGCTGAATTCGCTTTTAAAAACAACATTCGCGTTTTCTATTATATATCACCTCAAATTTGGGCTTGGAAACAGAGCCGCGTTCATAAAATTAAGAAAGTAGTCAATCGCATGTATGTGATTTTACCTTTCGAAAAAGAGTTCTATGCGCGGTTTCAAATGGATGTTAGTTTTGTTGGACATCCTTTGTTAGATGCGGTTGAGCAATTTAATCATGATTCAACATTTAGATTACGACATAATTTATCAGAACTTCCTATTATTGCATTGTTGCCCGGAAGTCGCGAGCAAGAAATATCGCGCATGCTCCCTGAAATGCTCAAAAGCATCGCGTCCTACACAAATCATATTCCTGTTATTGCTGCAGCTCCATCCATTGCATTGGAAAAATATAAAACCTGGGCCAAAGGATTTCCCATACATATTATAAGTGGTGAAACCTATCAGCTTTTAGCCCATGCACAAGCAGCAGTTGTTACTTCGGGAACGGCAACTTTAGAAACTGCATTGTTTATGGTGCCTGAAGTGGTCTGTTACAAAGGAGGTGAAGTTTCCTACTGGCTTGCTCGTCGTCTTATTAAAGTCCGTTTTATTTCCTTGGTGAATTTAATTCTCGATCGAATGGTAGTTAAAGAATTAATTCAATCAGAAATGAATGATACACGGATTCAGGAATATTTAGATAAAATTATAAACGAAGGAACTGATCGTGCCTCCATGATGAACGATTATAAAGAACTTCGGAATCTATTAGGTGGTGTAGGAGCGTCGGAGCGAACAGCAAAAGACATGGTTGAACGATTGAAAATCAAGGATTAATTAAGTGTTCAGAAAATACACGTAATTTTATATCGATGTTTCGATACTTTATATTGCTCCATTTCTTCTTCCTTTTTCATTGTGCTATTGCGCAAGTAAATACGTTGAAAATTGGATTGTTTCGAGCATCAATCATTAAAGAAATTACGCTCGAATTAAGCGAACATTCTCAAATTAATACCCAAGCAAATATGCATGTTTGGGGATCAGAAAAACGACCTAAATTTCAAATTAAAGCCCAGGGTAATAGCATTGAATTATTTCAGAATGACATATTTTTAGGTAGTCTGAAACAAGTTGTATGTAATTCGATGGATAGTTTTTCCATATTAGTGAAACCCATTCAACCCAATTATAAAGGCAACAAATATTCAGGCGAATTACGAATTAGTTCCATAAATGGCGCTTTGAAAATAATTAATTATGTCAATGAAGCAGATTATTTAACAGGTGTTTTACGCGGCGAAGTTGGTTACGATAAATCCAATGCTCTATACGAAGTTCATGCAATTTTATCTCGAACGTATGCTCGTTTTTACAAGAATAGACATCGCTCCGAAGGATTTGAATTATGCGACCAAACCCATTGTCAAGTTTTTAAAGGATACTATGATTATAAGCCATATCAACAAGCTATTCAGTCTACTAAAAACTTAGTAGTGATTGATAGTGCAAAAGGCGATATAGCGGAATTGTTATTTCATTCCAATTGCGGTGGACAAACATGTGCGTCGGAGGATGTTTGGAAATCGACCTTGACTTATTGCCGGAGTATTCGCGATACATTTTGTTTGAGAAGTCAACAAGCTATTTGGCAGAAACAAATTCCCTTGGATGTATTTTGTAATAAACTCAATATTGGAATGCCGATTGATTCGACAGCAAAAAATTCATTGCGTGACGCTATTTGCAGCTTTTCACTAAATCGGCTGGAAGTATTGAATATTGGATATAAGAAATTCAAAACAATCGAATTACGAACGAGATTGAATTTAAAATCGGCTTGGTTCGATTGGGAATGCAAAGGCGATAGTGTTTATTTGTTTGGAAGGGGTTTTGGTCATGGTGTTGGAATGTGTCAAGAGGGAGCTATTCGGATGTCTGAGCTTGGCTATTCCCCAAGTCAAATAATTAAACATTATTACAGAAATGCTATCATTGCTAAAAGAGAGTGAATTCGAAAAGCAATTTTTAATTCAAAAAACGAAATCCAAATATTTAATTTATCTCTATTTATTTATTGCATTCGAAATCTAGTTTAACACTTAATTTGCATGTGTTTCAGATATCGTATTATTTAATAAAACAACATTTATAATTCGTCGAATTTCATGGAATTATTCATCGTAATAAATTGATATATAAATTTTTGAGGATAAATGACTTCATTAATTATGTATATATTACAATAAGACGTAAAATTGCAATTAATTATTCTGATTATTTAAGTTAATCCGATTTTAAAAATCATATTATCAATGAGTTGAAAAATAAATAATCTTCTTATTTTAAATTAATCAATAAAATATATGCATTGTATTAAAAAAATAAAATACATTTGTAAAAATAATTAAAAAACAAACATGGCAAAAAACATCGAATTCTCTGCTGAGGAAATGTCTGAACTTCACGCATTTTACACTATGGAAATGGAAAAAGCGGAGTTAAGATTAAAAGCAATTAAATCAATTGTTGCAAAAATTGGTAGCGCTCCTTTAAAAAGAGGACCTAAACCATCTGTTCAAAAACAACTAAATAGTGAAGTTCCTTCGGAATTAGTTGAATTAAACAAAACAAAAGTTGCTGGTCGTAAACCAGGACGTCCGGCTAAAGCTAAAGTAATTAACACGGAGCCTAAAATCACGAAACGTCCAGGCCGTCCAGCTAAAGTAAAATCTGATATTGTTACTTTAGATTTAGTTGCTAAATCAGATGTTATTTCAGTTCCAAAAAAACGAGGACCAAAGCCAGGTTCGAAATACAAAAAAT
>CAXNGM010000053.1:0-9425 GCA_964201695.1 Bacteroidia bacterium
TGCCCTGTCATCATATTATAACCATCCTGATTACATTCGCTTATGGGCAGAAAAAGGGAAAGCGATGAATGACGGCAGTTATGATGCGTTCATGTTTACCTTTCATGGAGTGCCTTGGCGACATATTCGTAGAACCGAATGCGGAGGAAATTGCCAAAATGGACCCAAGGAATGCCCTGCTATAAATGAACAAAATCATGTGTGTTACAGAGCGCAGTGTTTCGAAAATGCACGTGCCGTGAGAGATGCAGCTGGATTAGATCCTCAAAAAACATACATTAATTTTCAGTCGCGCTTAGGAAAAGACCCTTGGTTAACTCCCTACACAGACGAGACTTTAATTCGTTTGGCCAAAGAAGGGAAAAAACGTATTCTGGTATTTTCTCCTTCATTTACTGCCGACTGCTTAGAAACCATTCACGAAGTTGGAGTAGAATATAATGAGTTATTTCATGAGCATGGCGGCGAAAAATTGGTTCTTGTTCCAAGTATGAATTGTGATTCCGATTGGATTCAATTTCTTCAAGACAGAGTGCTTGAAAAATAATTGGAATCGAAATACCATTTCATGAATTCTCTCGTTTATTGGACGAATGCTTCCTAAACAATTACGCTTTCTTCATCCGTATTCGCATTTCATTGGCCTGCTTCTTATGGTTGTTGGCTTGCCTTTCTCACTATTATTGATGAGTCTTTCCCAATTTTTTGTTGTTGGAAATTGGATTCTCGAAGCCGATTTTAAAAATAAATGGGAGCGATTTAAATCCAATAAAGCGGCTTGGTTACTTTGTGGAATTTTCATTTTACTGCTTCCCGGATTGCTTTACACCCAAAACATGAACGATGGTTTGAAACTCGTTCGAATAAATTTACCTTTTTTCATCTTTCCCTTTTTCCTTGCTTCAACGGCACCATTAAAGAAAACATGGTATGAGCTTTTGCTGAAGTTGAGTTTCTTGTCCGTTTTTCTTGCGAGTCTTGCATGTGCATTCATTGGTTTGCCAAAATGGCTCAATGGCGAGTTTTCTGATATTCGTCAAATTTCTCTTTTTATTTCCCACATCCGATTTGCATTATTAATTGACCTATCAATATTAGTTGGCATTTGGATTTTAAAATTTAAACCCATCCAAACAAAGTCTATTGAAAAATGGCTCATCGGAATAGCAATAGCTTGGATGCTTGTTTTTTTATTCATCCTGCAATCGCTTACTGGTATAGCAATCCTTTTATTGATGGTATTAATTTGGGGAATCTCATTTGTTTTTAAAGCCTATTCTCTAAAAAAAGTAATTCTGTTTTTATCCATTCCTGTATTACTTTTTACAGGAGTATTTTTTCAGTTAACTAATTCTTGGAAACATTATCATACACCTGATTCAAAATATTCAAAGCCATTGGCATTGACAACCAAGCTTGGAAATTCTTATGCACACAATTTAGATATTATTGAAAACGGTCACTATATAAACAGTTTTGTATGTGAGAAGGAACTCAGAAATGTTTGGGAATTGCGCAGTAAATTAAATATCGACAGTAACGATAACAAAGGCCATCTTACGTATTCTACTTTAATTCGGTTCTTAAATTCGAAAGGATTTACCAAAGATGCGGAAGGAATTTCCTCGCTTTCGGATAAAGAAATCCATTTCATCGAGCAAGGCATTGCAAATGTAAATTACACCGGACTCTGGGGCATTCGAATGCGGTTATATCAACTTTTTTGGGAGCTCGATTATAACCAGCGTGGAGGGAAATCGCCCATTGGTTATTCTGTAATGATGAAGTTAGAGTTTTGGAAAACCGCCCTAAATATAATTCGGAATCATCCCATTTCGGGCGTTGGAACGGGCGATGTGACGGATGCATTTAAAGATGAGTACACTAAATCGAATAGTTGGCTTAACGAAAAATGGAGACTTACAAGTCACAATTACTTTTTATACGTAGCCGTTGCTTTTGGTATTCCTGGTTTAATCATATTTCTGATTCTGATTAGCGCTCCATTCATTATTACAGTAAGAAAATCGCCCTATTTTCCTTTGACAATCTTATTTTGGATAGCAATCATTTCGATGCTAACTGAAGACACTCTTAACACACAAGCAGGTGCATCATTTGTTGCATTTTTCTATTGCTTCTTTCTCTTTTCTCGTCCCAATATTAAATCAATTTCTTCTTCTTCATTATCTACTTCTTCGGAAGATTGATTTAATCCACCCACTACAATCACAATTTCACCTTTGGGTGTGTGAGCTTCGTAATAAGCGGCTAGCTCAACCAATGAACCTCTTCGGCATTCTTCAAACATCTTAGTAAGTTCCCTAACAACAGCAGCTTTTCTATCCTTGCCCAAGAATTCGGAAAGTTGACACAAGGTTTTTACTAATCGATAAGGTGATTCGTAGAAAATAATAGTCCGCTCTTCGAGTGCTAAGTTTTTCATTTTGGTTTGACGCCCTTTTTTATGGGGCAGAAAACCTTCAAAACAGAATCTGTCGGCAGGTAGACCGGAAATAACCAAAGCTGGAATTAAAGCGGTTGCTCCGGGCAAACATTCTACAACAATGCCCGCTTCAATGCATGCGCGTACTAATAAAAATCCTGGATCTGATATGCCTGGGGTTCCTGCATCGGAAATGAGCGCAATGGAATTACTTTCCTCAATTAAACGAACGGTTGCTTGTAAAACTTGATGCTCATTGTGTTGATGAAATGCGCGTAAAGGCCGTGAAATATCCAACAACCTTAATAAGTTTCCAGATGTTCGCGTGTCTTCTGCTAGAATCAAGTCGGCTTCACGCAAAATTCGGAGCGAACGCAGCGTAATGTCTTCCAGATTCCCCAAAGGCGTTGGAACCAGAATGAGTTTACCCATTTTAGGTGTTGTGCAAGTAGCGCCTGTTTAATAGTTCGGCAAGGCCTTGAAAAGATTTGCTTTCAGGATCCCAAGAATATTTTAGTTTCAATTCTTGAAAGTAATCCTCCGCTTCGCTGTAATTTTCAAAATTGTTGAGTTTGTCGAGGGCTTCGTTATATTCTTCTTGCTTGTTTTTGAAAAGTTCTTTCAAGTATGCAAACTTTTCATTGATTCCGATGGATGATTTGATGTTTGAAATTGGATTTTGTGATGCTTGGCTAGCAAGTGTTTTCTCTGCAGGTTTCGCAATTTTATCGTAAAGTGATGCCGCTTTATCAAACAAACTTTCTTTCTTTGGATCGGCAGAAATTGGTTCTGGTTTTAACTCGATTTTGCGAACTGTTGGCACAAAATCCTTTTGTCTTTCTTGCAACAAATCCACTTTGGGACTAACAACAACTGCAGGAATTGTTTCAGCAGGAGTAGCAACTACATTATCTTTTGAATCGGATGCATCGAATGTTTTTTGCCATGCAATCGGCGACTCATCCATTTTAATCTCAACAGGATTATTAATCTCAACCACTGTTTTTTCAGATTCAACAGCAGATTCAATTACAACTTCTGGTGCTTTATCGGGCTCAACTTCAGTAAGAATTGGAGCTACGGGAATCTCTACTTTAGGTGTTTCCACAGCAAGAGTTTCAATAACAGGAGCGCTGTTTGTTTTTGTTGGAATTTCAGTGTCCTGTGACTTGCGCCGCTGAAATTCAGAGACTGTTCTTAAGTCGAGAACCGCTTCATAGAGGTCTCTAACATCTTTCAATGCCAAATCAACTTCCATGATTGGAACAGAATTATCATATTCCAGAATTCTGCTGTATTGCTCTACCACCTTGTTAAGTAGGTGGGTTATATCTTCGTGAATGCGTTTAGAGTCCATAAGTTAGATCTCAAAAGTAATGAATCGAATGTCTTTTACGTAGTTTTGTGAAATAAATCTACGGGTAAAAATAAATAAATTCAAATCGGTTTTACGCATGTTTCTCGAAAACACTTTACATTCTTCTAAACGACGCGGCTGCATCGAAGTAATTTGCGGTTCAATGTTTTCCGGAAAAACCGAAGAACTAATCCGAAGACTTCGCAGGGCAACGTTTGCAAAACAACGTGTGGAGATATTTAAGCCCGCTGTCGACAAGCGTTATCACGATGATGATGTGGTTTCGCACGATTCTAATTCCATCCGATCAACTCCTGTTGAATCATCTCAAAGCATTTTGTTACTTGCCGCCGATGTTGATGTTATTGGAATTGACGAAGCTCAATTTTTTGATTCCGAACTTGTAAATGTGTGCAACGAATTAGCCAACATGGGCATTCGAGTAATTGTTGCCGGCTTAGATATGGATTTTCGGGGATTCCCATTTGGTCCAATTCCAGCCTTGCTTTCAACCGCCGAATACGTGACGAAGGTCCATGCAATTTGTATGGAATGTGGAAACCTAGCCAATCATTCGCATCGCTTCGACAATAGCAATGAAAGCTTAGTTTTGCTTGGAGAAACGGATTCATATCAGCCACTTTGCCGCGATTGCTTTTACACGCACAATCCACTACCTTACACGGGATCAAGTGGTCGTAAGAAATGAACAGCTATTCCATAAAAATCTTGGCTAACTGGTTAAATACAGAAGCCAGCATATCAAGGCCTTTACAGATAAATATATCGGATTTAATTTTCGACAGTCGGAAAATAAACTCCCCCGAAACCAGTCTGTTTTTTGCTTTAGTAACATCCCGAAATGATGGGCATCGATTTATTGAAACATTAATAAAACAAGGCGTTGTTAATTTTGTCGTTCAACACGAAATCGAGAAAAATTTAATCGGTAAAGCGAACTTCATTCGGGTTGAAAATACCCAAAAAGCGCTTCAAGAAATTGCCGGAAAACATCGCGAAGCGTTTACCTATCCGGTTGTTGCAATTACCGGTAGTAACGGAAAAACCATTGTGAAAGAATGGGCGCACGAAGCACTTCGAAATACCCTTAATATTGTTAGAAGCCCCAAAAGTTTCAATTCTCAAATTGGCGTTCCGCTTTCGGTTTGGCAAATGAAAACGGAACATGAGATGGCATTGTTTGAAGCGGGGATTTCGGCTCCAGGAGAAATGATTGCATTGGCACAAATTATCCATCCCGACATTGGAATTTTTACAAACATTGGGAATGCGCATGCCGAGAATTTTAAGAATAAAGAAGAGCATATTATCGAGAAACTGAGACTTTTCGAAAATTGCAAAGCATTGATATGTTGTGCAGACCATACCGAAATTGTTCTTGCTGCCCAAAAGCTTGGAATACCATGTGTTTTATGGGGCAAAAACCAAAACGCACAATTGAACATTGTATCGGAAAATTGTGTTGCAAACCAAACCCATATTACGCTAAATTGGAAAGATGAACATTTTGAATTAATCATTCCTTTTATTAATGCTGCATCTGTAGAAAATGCCTTGCATGTTACCAT
The DNA here is from genome assembly GCA_964201695.1 of Bacteroidia bacterium. Classification (GTDB taxonomy): domain Bacteria; phylum Bacteroidota; class Bacteroidia; order M30B66; family M30B66; genus CALQRR01. The sequence continues at coordinate 5,393 of CAXNGM010000053.1, forward strand.
GCTTCTTCTTTATTTGGGCTATTCCAAGGATTTTATTTGCAAACAAATAAGGCAATTACATTCAATTGAAATGCGTCTTGAGTTCCGTAATGGGATTAATGGATGCACCATTATAAATGATGCCTGGAGTGCAGATATTGAATCGCTTAAAATTGCCCTCGATGCGATGCAGCAAATTCAACAACATACGAATAGGACACTTATTTTATCTGATATTCTTGAGTCAGGAAAGCCAAACGAAGTTCTTTACAAGGAGGTTGCCGATTTAATAAAACGAAAAGGAGTAACGCGATTTATTGGTGTTGGGGAACAACTTCTTCATGCGGCCCATTTTTTTGAAATCGACAAACAATTTTTTCCTTCCACAGAATCACTCATTCAACACTTGCCATCTCTTGCATTTAAAAATGAATGTATATTATTGAAAGGAGCCAGAATTTTTGGCTTTGAGCGAATAGCTTCTGCTCTGCAAAAAAAGACACATGAAACCGTGCTTGAAATTCAACTCTCAGCAATGGTTCACAACCTAAATTTCTACCGTTCAAAACTCAACCCGGGCGTAAAGACCATGGCGATGGTAAAAGCGTTTTCATACGGAAGTGGGAGTTATGAAGTAGCCAATATGTTGCAATTTAATGGCGTCGATTATTTAGCAGTTGCTTATGCAGATGAAGGAATTGAATTGAGACAGGCCGGGATTTCACTACCGATTCTAGTTTTAAGTCCCGAAGTGGATAGCTTTTCGGCAATGATTGAAAATCGCTTGGAACCCGAGATTTATAGTTTCCGAATGCTTGAGTTATTTTCGGAGGCAGCAATGGCTCGCAATGGATTTGATGGACAAGCCCTGCGCATTCATATTAAATTCGACACGGGGATGCACCGACTTGGGTTTGAGGAAGCAGATATTCCTCAACTCATTGATCAACTTCAAGCAACACCTCATCTCGAAACAATTGCTGTTTTTTCGCATTTAGCAGCAAGCGGAGATTCTGAACACGCCGCATTTACACAAGAACAAATTTCCCGATTTGAGCGATATTCAAAAGCCCTTGAATTGGGTTTGGGTAAAACGTTAATTAAGCACCTGTTAAACTCATCCGGAATTTCCCATTACCAAGAAGCGCAATACGACATGGTTCGATTAGGCATTGGTTTATATGGAATTGGCGAAATCGAAAACCAAAATTTTCTTCTTCCCGTAAGCACTTTACTTACGAGCATTTCTCAAATTCGTGAGCTTAACGCGGGAGAAACTGTTGGTTATAGTCGCAAAGGAATTTTAAATAAACCCAGCCGAATTGCCACATTGCCCATTGGATATGCCGATGGTTTTCTAAGGAAGTTGGGAAATGGGAATGCCAAATTGCGCGTGCATGGCATTGAAGCTCCAACTATTGGAGGCATTTGTATGGACATGTGTATGATCGACGTTACAAACATTCCTTCCGCAAAGGAAGGTGATCAAGTGGTGATTTTTGAAAATGCCCAAGACATTCGCGCATTGGCAAAATGGCTCGACTCAATTCCCTATGAAGTTCTAACTGGAATTTCAGAACGTGTAAAGCGCATCTATTTTCAAGAATGATAATTTACTGATACGAATTCCGTTTTCCAAAAACAATTCAAATTATACGTACGCTTTTCATTTAATTTGCACTTCTAAGCAATCTTATTTTGAGTATTCAGGTATCGAACGTTACAAAGCTTTACGGCGAACAAAAAGCCCTCGACAACATTTCTTTTGAAGTGAAGCCGGGCGAAATCCTTGGTTTTCTTGGACCTAATGGTGCAGGTAAATCGACAATGATGAAAATTATTACCACCTTTATTCCTCCGAGTTCGGGAGAAATAAAAGTATGTGGTTTTGACATTCAGTCACAAAGCATGGAAGTTCGAAGAAATGTGGGCTATCTTCCCGAAAATAACCCGCTTTATCTCGACATGTATGTGACAGAATATTTGGGGTTTATTGCCGGTCTTCATCAAATCCATAATAAAGACAAACGGGTTAAGGAAATGATTAACCTAACCGGACTTTCATTAGAGCATCATAAAAAAATTGGTGCGCTCTCTAAAGGATACAGACAACGTGTTGGTTTGGCGCAAGCTCTCATCCACGACCCCAAAGTGCTTATTCTTGATGAACCAACAAGTGGACTCGACCCCAATCAGTTAGCAGACATAAGAGCATTAATCAAGAACATTGGCAAAGAGAAAACGCTCATGTTTTCGACCCATATCATGCAGGAAGTTGAGGCAGTTTGCGATCGTGTTGTTATCATTAATAAAGGCGAAATGGTTGCCAATGGAAAAGCAGGAGAACTAGGGCGCCATTCTTCTGGCTATAGCATTCGAGTTGAATTTGATAAAGACATTTCCAAAAACATTCTCTCACAGATTCAAGGACTTAAGCGGATTTCCCAGTTATCCTCAAATAATTGGGAGCTCTTTGCCGAAGGAGACCATGACATTCGTCCAGATATTTTTCGATTTGCGGTGGAGCACTCTCTTACAGTTTTAACTATAAACCGCCATGAGCAAAGCCTTGAAGAGATTTTTCAGGAATTAACGGGAGGAAATGTCGCACAAACGAACTGAAAATCTAAGTAAAAAACCGATTTGTTAAATCGATAGCAATCCCTATTTTTGCCAACCTTTCATTTAAATAAATTTAAACATGTCATATCTATTTACTTCCGAATCAGTGTCTGAAGGACATCCGGACAAAATTGCCGATCAAATTTCCGATGCACTGATTGATCATTTTCTTGCATTTGACCCATCATCAAAAGTAGCTTGTGAAACACTTGTTACTACTGGTCAAGTTGTTTTAGCAGGAGAAGTGAAATCGGAAGCTTATTTAGATGTACAAGAAATTGCACGTGAGGTTATCCGTAAAATTGGATATACCAAGTCGGAGTATATGTTTGAGGCAAATTCTTGCGGAATTTTTTCTGCAATCCACGAACAATCTGCCGATATCAATCAAGGAGTAGAAAAGAAAGATCCATGGAAACAAGGAGCTGGAGATCAGGGGATGATGTTTGGGTACGCGAGTCGCGAAACCGATAATTACATGCCCCTTCCATTGGAATTAGCACATTTGCTTCTTCGTGAACTTGCTGATTTGCGTCGCGAAAACAAACAAATGAAATATTTGCGTCCGGATGCAAAGTCTCAAGTAACAATCGAATACAACGATAACAACGAACCTGTTCGCATTGATGCGATTGTTATTTCTACACAGCACGATGATTTCGATGCGGAAAAGAAAATGTTGGAGAAAATTAATAAAGACGTAATCAATATCTTAATTCCACGCATTTTAAAGAAATTACCAAAACGAGTTCAGGCATTATTCAATGATAAAATCGTTTACCATATTAATCCAACCGGTAAATTCGTAATTGGTGGGCCGCATGGTGATACTGGACTTACAGGTCGTAAAATTATTGTTGATACATACGGAGGAAAAGGAGCACACGGTGGTGGAGCATTTTCAGGAAAAGATCCTTCCAAAGTAGATCGTTCTGCAGCATACGCAACTCGCCATATTGCTAAAAACTTAGTAGCATCTGGAGTTGCTGATGAAGTTCTTGTTCAGGTTGCTTATGCTATTGGTGTTGCAGAACCTGTTGGACTTTACGTATATACTTATGGCACTTCCAAAGTAAGTATGAATGATGGCCAAATAGCTAAAATTGTTGCTGAATTGGTTGATATGCGTCCTTACGCAATTGAACAGCGCTTTAAACTTCGTACACCCATTTACAGCGAAACTGCTGCATATGGTCATATGGGACGTGAGCCGCAAACGGTAACGAAAGTTTTTAACAAAGGGAAGAAAACAGAAAAGAAAGTAACTGTAGAATTGTTTCCATGGGAAAAATTAGATTATGTAGATGCTTTCAAAAAGGGTTTCGGAATTGGTAGCAAGTCTGCAACGAAAGAGACAGCAACAAAAAAGGAAGCTTCTAAGAAAGATGCGCCTAAGAAAGCTGCATCTAAGAAGTCTGCTTCAAAAGCATAA
>CAXNGM010000054.1:0-9376 GCA_964201695.1 Bacteroidia bacterium
TTTAGATCAAATAAATCTTGTTGCTTGAGGTATTCTCTTCCACTTAACTCACCAACGCCGAAAAAATACTTGGTTTTTAATGCCGGCGCTTGGCGATGGTCTTGTTTTTTAAAAAGCTTTCCGGGATTTTCCAATACAAATCGATCCTGAGCAGATACAGAAATGGAAATAAATAAAGCTAAAATAAAGACCTGAATACAAAATGTAAGGGTGTTTTTCATGCTTTTAATTTTTTGTTGATAGTGCTAAAGTATTGACTATTTTTTAGTTAAACAAGTAATTAACAAAGTTTTCAACAATGGAACGGATAAAAGTAATTGAAGGTTACACATTCAACATAGATGCTTCACTTATATTAGCGGCATATTAAAAAGATGATTAAAGACATTCACACACCCGAAGTAACCGATGTAGGTGTTGCCATTATTCGTGAAGATGGTGAAGATGGTTTCATTTGGAACGTTTATCTTCTTAACTTAAAAGCAGAGTTACTCGAAGGTGTGTTGGTGAGCTCTACTGGATATGGACAAATTAACGACGAGCCTATTAAAACCTCGGTTCTTCGGCATTCTCTTAATACGGTTGAACCATTAGATTTTGCTAAGATTGAACCCATTATGGAAGATTTGTTTGAATTAAACAACGAGTATTGGGTTAGCTTTTATATCGACAAAATAATGTACGACAAGAAGTTTGTTTTTCTTCCTGGCTCAATTAGCGAGGAGTTTTTTACTTCTATCCCTGTTATATTTAAAAAGGGAGTACTCATTATCTAGTTATTCTATTTTTCTGTTATTAATTTTATCCATTATGCTTAGAGATTTTCCTCTAAATGATATCCTATTTTTAGATATCGAAACAATACCTGCTTATTCAAATTTGGAATCGGCGCCCGAAATTGAGCAACGCCTATGGAGAAAAAAATCGGCGTCGCTTTTCAGAGAGGAAAGAAACCCTGATGAAACTTACGAGAGGGCCGGTATTTACGCTGAATTCGGTCGCGTAATTTGTATTTCATTTGGACGGATTCGAGCCAAGGTCGATTCAAATGATGTGCGCTTAGACATTCGCAGTTTCGCTAGTGAAAACGAACACACGATTCTACAAAACTTCTCGAATTTTCTAACCAAGCACAAATCCAAACAGCTACGCTTGTGTGCGCATAATGGAAAGGAATTCGACTTTCCTTATCTTTCTCGAAGGATGCTCATGAACGATATTCCTCTTCCAAAAATTCTTGATAACGCCGGAAAAAAACCTTGGGAAGTTCAACACTTCGACACCCTAGAACTTTGGAAGTTTGGTGATTATAAGCATTACACCTCGCTCGAACTTTTGGCTTATTGCTTCGGATTGCCTTCTCCTAAAGACAACATGGATGGAAGTATGGTTGCTAAAACATGGTATGTCGACAAAAACCTTTCTGCTATTCAGAAATACTGTGAAGCGGATGTTTCCACATTGGTTCAGGTTTTCTTGAAAATGAGTATGCAGAAAGTGGATGCACAAGTTACTGTTGAATATCAACGTTAAATCATGTGCATAAAAAGACTATTTATACTAACTTGCTGCTTCCTATCAATTCGTATGTCGGCATTTAGATTCTCTATTTTTGCACTTGCCATTTTCATGAGTTCTTGTAATGGGCGACTTGAAAAACATGGTGAGTTATTCGCTACGTTTATGAAAAATGACGATGGCGTTTTTCGCGGAGTGAATATTGGTGATAACATGGATCAAGTTGAAAACGCCGAGGGCTCAGCTCCTGGCGATGAATCAAATAACTCGATGCGTTCTTACGAAGGTTCTATTGGAGAGTCCGGATCGTATGTTGTTCGATATGGTTTCGAAAGTGGGAAGGTGTTTGAAATTCTTGTTGAATCTTCGTTCGACGAAAACAAAGAGGGCCTTAAAATGATTTTGGGGTTCCGCGATTTTTTCAATGAAAAATATGGTGCCTTTGATAAAGATGCTGGGTATCTGGTTTGGAAAACAAAATCTACTATTAACTCTCCAAACTGCGTTATTGAAATGGTTGACGAAAGTGAATTCGCCGATTTTGGACAATTTTCTCTTTCCATTTACCGCGAACCAAACACTTCTCAAAAAGATTCTTTAATTCAGTGAGTTCCGTCATTTTAGATATTCGAAATCTATGTGTGACATTTAATTCAGAGCATTCCTCTTTTGAAGCTCTTAAAAATTGTTCATTTCAAATCCATCAATCCGAATCTGTAGGCGTTCTTGGCGAGTCGGGCTCTGGAAAATCATTAACGGCATTGCTGCTTCTGGGGCTTTTTCCCCAACAAAAAAACATGTCGATTTCAGGTGAAATTGTATACACCAACCGAGAAGGCAAGTCAATCAACATGCTCGCTATTCCAGAAAAAGAACTGAAAGGCATTCGAGCAAACGACTTCGGAATTATCTTTCAAGAACCGGCTACTTCACTAAATCCATTAATGAAATGTGGGATGCAAATCATGGAAAGCATCTTGGCTACTGGTCAATATTCTCGGACTGAATCAATTTCCCAAACAAATAGCCTTTTAGAATTGGTTCAACTTTCAGATACCCAACGTTTCTTTAACGCTTATCCTCACCAGCTTTCGGGTGGACAAAAACAGCGCATTATGATTGCGATGGCACTATCTGGGAATCCTCGCATATTAATTGCCGACGAAGCAACAACTTCCTTGGATACTTCTGTTCAACAAGAAATCATCCAGCTAATCGAATCCATTCAAACAAAACAACAAATGAGCTTGCTATTTATAACCCACAATCCAGGGATATTAGCAGGCTTGGTTGATCGAATTCTGGTTTTCAAAGAAGGCGAAATCGTGGAAAATGACATCAGTGAAATCGTGCTAAGGAATCAACAGGATTCTGATAAATCATTATTTAATGAGTCGATTAAACTTCCTTCCATAGAGACCAATACGATCAATCGGAAGCCGATTTTAAGTATTCAAAACATATCTAAGAACTTCACAACAGAGAACAGTCTTTTTACTCGTAACAAGCAGAAGATACTTGCTTTGGACAATGTGAGTTTCGATGTCTTTTCTTCTGAAACACTTGGAATTGTTGGAGAATCTGGAAGTGGGAAAACAACTCTTGCACGAATCATTCTTCAGTTAATAGAAGCCGATTCAGGGAATGTTCTTTTTCATGGTGAAAATTTAATCGGGTTAAATCCTGCATTATTAAAAAAAACACGACAAAAAATCCAAATCGTTTTCCAAGATCCTTTCGCGTCCTTGAATCCATTAATGAGCATCGGAGATACGATTATGGAGCCTATGCGTGTTCATTCCTTGTACAATTCTCAGGAAGAACGAAAGCAGAAGGCGCTGGGATTATTGGAACTTGTTGGTTTAGAAAAAGAGCATTTTTATCGACAACCACGCGCTTTTTCGGGTGGGCAAAGACAGCGAATCGCCATAGCAAGGGCTTTGGCTTCAAAACCAGAAGTAATTGTTTTTGACGAAGCTGTTTCGGCACTCGATAATTCAAGTCAAAACACGATATTAAACCTCATTCAAAAATTAAAAAAGGATATTGGATTCACGTGTGTGTTTATTTCGCACGATCTTCGCGTGTTAAAGAATTTCGCCGATCGAATTCTCGTTTTACATCATGGTAAAGTAGAAGAAATTGGAAATTCTGTTTTTGAAAGCCCAACTTCACCATACACCCAAAAATTAATTGCAGCTATTCCACCTTATACCTCTGCAGAAATTGAAATTGCGTTAAACACAAGAAAATTGAAGATTAAGAATTTACAACATGGAAATTAGCACTGCAGAATTTGTAATAAGCAATAGCGATGTAGCCAAATGTCCGGCTCCTCGTTTACCAGAATACGCATTTATTGGGCGATCCAATGTGGGAAAGAGTTCGTTAATCAATATGATTACTCGCCGCGCTAAACTTGCAAAAACATCGGGAAGACCAGGAAAGACGTTATTAATTAATCACTTCTTGATAAATAAAAATTGGTTCTTGGTCGATTTGCCTGGCTACGGTTACGCAAGGGCAAGCAAGGAGCAAAAGGAAGTTTTAAGTGTAATAATCACCGACTACATTTCCAATCGCAGCAACTTAATGAACTTGTTTGTGCTAATCGATATCCGTCTTGAACCTCAAGAAATCGATTTGAAGTTCTTTCGCTGGTTAGGAAGTAATAGTATTCCCTTCGTTATTACGTTCACCAAAAGCGATAAGCTTTCTAATAATCAGTTGCAATCGAGCTTGGCTAGGTATAAGCGTATATTATTGGAAGAGTGGGAAGAATTTCCTCCCTACTATGTAACATCTTCCGAAACATCTTTAGGCAGAGACGATGTTTTAGGTTTTATTGAAAAAACCAATAAACTGTTTGAGGGATATTAATAGAAGACCGAAACTGCAAAGCGCTTTTCGTAGTTTTTCATTATCGAAGCGGCATTAAGCACTAAAAAATAAGTGCCAGGGTTTACAAGTGCGCCCGAACTCGTTCTTCCGTCCCAACTTAATTTAGAAGCATTGCTTTCAAATACAGGATTGCCCCAGCGATCGTAAACATGTAAGCTGTATTCTTTAATTCCGCTATTCATCAATACCAACTCATCGTTTACACCATCGCCATTCGGAGAAAATGAGTTGGGGAATTCCATCCCTTCAATAACTTCAACAACTCCTCTTGCTGTATCAATGCATCCAAACTCATTGTTAACCGTTAACAGAACGTTATAAATTCCTGGATTCTCAAATCGAACAGTAATAAGCGAATCTGTAAGATCGGATACTTCGGAAATGGTCCAAACCTGATCAATAGAACCCGAACTGGTGTTTGTAAAAGAGAAAGGTTGGTCTTCGAATGGGAAATCTGGCACCTCAGTAAAATACGATGCCTGTGGCAGTGGCCAAAGTGTAACGAAAAACTCGGAAGTAAACGAAGAGCATCCCGCATTGTCGGTTTGAACAGCTGATATAAGACCAGTTTGTTGGTTTCCCCAATTTACTGTTAAAGAAGAATCCGATTGTTGAACCAATTCTCCAGATGTCCATTGCCAGTTTGTTTGATGGCCTTGAGATGAATTTAAATAAAATTGGGCGTTCTCGCTTTGTTGACAAAAAGCCGTATCACCTAGTATTATTGGGCGTAAAGGACGACTTCGCACCATTAAAAAAGCTTGGTCGGTGCCTGATGATTGTGTGTTAAATTCAATGGTAGCAGACATTCCATTAAAATTCGGTGACTGAGAGACGATATGATTCCAACCCAAATTTTGATTGGCATCTCTATTTGCCATCGAAGGAAATTCTGATGCTGTTATAGAATCAACTAGGAAACGAACCTGGCTTCCCAATGGAATGTTGCCAGAAATTAGATGGTAATAATCTGCATTACTTCTGCAAATACTCGTGTCGACTTGTGTTCTAGGTAAATCTTCCAAACTTGCATCCGTATCCGCCAAGCGAACACCCATGTTTGTTGAGTTTGACGCAGGTGTAATCTCTACAGGTTGGTAATTTAAACCTCTTCCAACAGGAAAAAGATAGGTTTGTCCTGCAATGACCGAACGTTCTAATTTTCCGTAACGTTCAGATTTCACATAGCCACTTGTTCGTTGAATGGCAGATGATTGCGTTGAATTAACTTTCATCCGAAACGAATCAGTTAAAAGCAAGCGATCGAATAGAAAAAGGGACTCCGTTTGAGTATGTTGCTCAAGGATTTTTTCTCCAGATCCATTGAGTTGCAAACGACCAAAATTGGTTTGATAAATTCCTTTAATGGATTGATTTGCACCATCCAAAAAAACATCCGAGTTGGGCTGAGCGATAAATTCTGCATTATTTATCCAATTTCCACTTAAAGAAAATTGTCCCTGGTGATTGAATTGCCCATTATTGAGGAAATCCCCAACAACATGAATATTTCCTTGGTTTTCGAAATTCGTGGCGCTGTCGTTTATAATGGAACCACCAATATAAACATCAAGTCCGTTTGCTGTGTAAACATCTGCTCCATAGATTCTGCAAAGGCTCTGCGAATAGGCAGAGATTCCTGTGATACAAAATAATAAGAGCAGGAGCGTGCGCATCAATTTTCGGATGGTGAAATTATTCCTAGTTTTTCGGCATAATATGCACCAAAATCGCGCATGGTTTCAGCCATAGCAATTTCGCCGGTTGAACGTTGTAATGTGTCAGCCATGAGTAAAATACTTTGATGAATGAATTTCTTCATATCATCAACCACCATATCCTTGGTCCATAAATCAACCCGAAGTGTGTTGTCTTCTTTGGGATCCCAAACCGAAAGCATCATTGCAGTAGCTTCCTTTCCAACAACATTGTTATCAGTTGCGTCCCAATGAATTTTTTCGGGAACTTTATTTTCATCTAATGAAACACGAAGAATTATATCGGATGTTTTTATGTTGCTCATACCTTACCTGGTTTATATCCTGAAGAATTGAAAATTTTATGTGCGTCTTGCTCTATCATTATTTCCGGCAAAGTAACGTCTTTGTATTTATTCATATAACTTTTTACGAGTTGAAATCCCAACCACACACCAATTCTTGCCGGTGCTTCGGGTGGAAAGCCCTTGGTAAATGGTCCGTCATTAATGTAAACAAGCTGATTATTAAAGTCTTTGGAGAAGAAAAGTTTCTTGTCAATAAAATGACTCCATATTTTTTCTTCGTTGTTTGAACACCATTCCAGCTCGCTCTCGGTGAATGATAACAGATTGGCTTCCGATTCATTCGGCAAAAACTGCTGTGTTGAATAAATCATCTTGCCTTGGTAAATCATGTGCTCCACTAACTCATCGTTCTTTACTTTCATTTCAAAACTACTAATCATCCATGAACGAAGGGCATCTGGAACAATAAACTCGTGTGTCATTTTTGCCACTTTGTATTTCGGAAAAGAGAGTAACTCATAGAATTTACATTGCTTTCCAAGATACATATCGAGCCCAATGGAAAGACTTGAATCGGCAATAACAATGTTATAATTGAAACCCGAGATCATGGTGTAAATGTGTGGAATTAAGCTATCTGGGAATGCCTTGTGGTATAAATTAAACCCCGATTTAAGTTCCGTTTGTATGGTGTCGGTATTGGCATATTGTTTATCTACTTCGGCTTTCACCGATTTAATATCGGGATCATTAATAAAACCCAATATTCCCTCTCTAAACATGGGCGATCTCTTGTTTCCAACTCGAACTATTTGCGATGTGAATAAATCGAGGAAGCTACCGTATTTTTTATAGCAATTTATAGTGTCTTTGCTGAAGTTTTCTTTTGAGAATTTGAAAAGGTCTTGCTCAAATCGTTGAAAACGCACCGGTACTTCTTTAATAGAATCTGAGGATTCGCTTACGCGAAGTGGATTTTTTGGTTTCTCGGCTTGTTCTCCGCAAGAAAAAAACGCTGTTGAAAAAACAATCCAAATGCAAAATAGACTTCTGTTCATGTTATCGATTCGGCTTATCTTTGAAGCACTTCGGCAAATTTAATAAATCAATCCTCGTTTTAGCGAATTATGCTATTATCATTCAACCCAAATTAAAATGAAAAGACTTTCTCTTGTTTTGTTAATCGTAATTTTAGGTGCTAATTTCTCATTTGCTCAAAATGGCTTCCGTTTTGGAATGAAAGCCGCTCCTATGTTTTGCTGGATTAAACCCGATTTCTCGATTGGAGGAATTAGCAATTTCACAGCAGAAGGGGGCGGCGGAAGAATGGGCTTTGTTTGGGGTCCAATGGCGGAAATTCAACTCAACGAAACGTTTTTAATTTCAACCGGTGTCGACATCAATTATACGAACTTTCGATTAGAAGGAACCATGAAAGATTCTATTGGAGGCGAAAGTATCGTGAACTGGAATCAAAAATATTCAACACGATTCATTGAAGTACCTGTCATGTTAAAATTCCGAACCAAAGAAATTGGTTATTTGCGTTACTTCGGTCTCTTTGGTCTGGGAGCGGGTTTCCGGTATTCCGCCAAAACAGAATTCTCGAGAACATACACAAGTCCAACTACCAATACGAGTATGGTACCTAATAATGAATCCGATACTTATGTGAAGGGATTTAGAGGGTCAATGCTCGTTGGTGCGGGTGTAGAATATTCTCTATCAGGTAATACGGCGCTTGTAGGAAGTTTGGTTTTTAATAATGGTCTTACAAATATTTTACAAAAACAAGAAAACTCCCCTGCAACCGACCAATTCAACTCCGTAAAAGAAATTGCCATTACCAATTATATGCAACTCAATATTGGAATATTATTCTAATCTCTTTTAGATTCTATCTTTGTAGCCGAATCCTTCAAAACGATTCGGCTTTTTTATGAAAATTGCCCTCGCTCAAATCAATACGCACATCGGAAATATTTCTTCCAATGCGTCTTCAATCATTCAAAATATTGAACGTGCAAAGCGCGATGGCGCAGACCTTATCGTTTTTCCAGAACTGTGTGTTTGCGGTTATCCTCCACTCGATTTACTCGAATACGAAGCGTTTATTGAATCCTGCGAAAAGGCCGTCAAACAAATTGCCGAAAGTTGCTTTGGAATTGCTGCCATTGTGGGCGCTCCATCACGAAACATTTCGCTAGAAGGCAAAAACCTATTTAACTCTGCGTATTTTTTAGAAGATGGGAAAATTAAACAAGTCGTTCACAAAACCCTGCTTCCCAATTACGATGTGTTTGACGAGTACCGTTATTTTGAATCGAACAACGCGTTCAATTGCATCGAATTTCAAGGGAAAAAAATGGCTCTCACAATCTGCGAAGATTTGTGGGATGTAGAAGAAGACAAGCTATATGTTCGTTGGCCTATGGAAGCGCTTCATAAGCAAAATCCCAATTTCATAATCAACATAGCTGCATCTCCTTTTTCAACCAATCATGCCGAAGCAAGAAAAAAAGTGCTACATAAAACTTCCTTGAAATATAAGATTCCGGTTTTTTATGTGAATCAGGTTGGGGCACAAACCGACTTGATTTTCGATGGTGGTTCAATGGTTTTGAATAGAGATGGCAATGTGGTGTTTGAACTCAATTACTTTCAAGAAGATTATCGATGCATTGAACTCGATTATGTAAATACGGCTAAATGCGTTCCTTTTGCAGCCGAAGGATTTTCATTTTCTGAAATAGAAACCGAGCGCATGCACAAGGCTTTGGTTCTGGGCATTTCCGATTATTTCCAGAAAATGGGCTTCAAGCAAGCCGTTCTTGGTTTAAGTGGGGGCATCGATTCTGCGCTTGTTTATACATTAGCCGTTCAAGCGCTTGGAAAAGAAAATGTGTTGGGTGTGTTGATGCCTTCGCCCTACTCTTCCGATCATTCAATTAG